>NZ_LWBK01000013.1:0-130310 GCF_001614195.1 Bacillus sp. VT 712
TGGATAGAAAAGGCGATATCGTTTTCTTGTAATTTCATTTCTAATTCTAAAGGTAAAATTAATTGATTCATGTTATAATCTTTAAACATAAGGACCCTTCTTTCTGGTTGAATTTGTTGTGGTGACTATATTTTATCAGAAGTGGTCCTTATTTTTATGGAAAAAATAAAACAAAGCCGTGAAATTTTACTCATCGTAAAATTTCACGGCTTTTTTCATCTCAGAGGAGGGTTTTGTCCCAGCCTCTTATCTAAAGAACCTGCTTCTTATCGTTCAAGCTGCTAAGCGCTTGCTGGAATTAGCACAGTGCAATCAGCCTGTTGCTGAGGTGTCATAGGGCCAAGTCCCTCTACCTCTCTAGATAAGAAAACGTACAGTATGTAGTTATAAAATAATAAAACCTCCACTTACAGTGTCTTAATGACTGTAAGAAGAGGTTGGGATCACGTAAGTAAGAACCAGCTCTCTTCTTATCTATCAAGCACTGCTTGTTGGAGTTGGCACGGTTCAAATGTCCGTTGCCGAGGTTTCACAGGGCCAGTCCCTCCACCTCTCTGGATAAGAAGTTTGTCGAATATTGTAGAATATTGTTGATAACTTAAATCCTATGTTACACGCTGAGCAAAGGAATGTCAATGACTTTTCTGAAAAGATTTTTCTTTCTAACAATATGATACCGCTATCATAACTAGACCAACAAGAGTTTGGGACATAACAAAATGATTGCTTCTAAAAGACGAAAACTAGCTGTTCCCATCTCTTTGGTTTGTCTCAACACGTTCGTTCCATTGCGCTACGGCCACTCGCTTTCCGCGGGGAGGAACCTGAGCTTCCTCGCTGCGCTGCGGGATCTCCGTTTTCCCTCTCTTTCCCGCAGGAGTCGAGTGTCCTACGCTCCATTCCACCCTGTTTCCAACATTGTTTTCACAATCAACCAAAAAACCTGAACGATTAAAAGTGAGAAACTCTCAATCGTTCAGGTATAGTAAGGACTGAACTCTATACATTAATAGCAACTTTTTGCTCATATAAATGAATAGCCTGATCTAGCATAGCAAGACCTTCATCAATCTGCTCTTTCGTTACGGATAAAGGTGGAACCATACGAATCACTTCGCTTGCATTGCCACAGAAATAGAAGAGAACGCCTTGTTCAAGAGCTAAGTCTAGAATTTCAAATAGTGCATCCCCATTGGGTTCACCTGTTTCAGGATGTACAATCTCAATTCCGATCATAAGTCCCACTCCACGGATGTCTCCAATTAGCGAATGCTTTTCTTTTAACAGCTCCAATTGTTTGAGCGCATAAGCACCCATTTCTTTTGCATTTTCGAGAAGATTTTCTTCTTGAAGCACTTCAAGTGTAGCAAGCGCAGCCGAACAGCCAATTGGATTACCGCCAAACGTAGTGCTATGCGTGCCAAGAGGCCATTTTTTCATAAGCTCTTGTGAAGCCACAGTAGCACTTAACGGAATGCCTGAAGCGATGCCTTTTGCAATAGCCATAATATCTGGCACGACGTCAAATGTCTGTGCAGCAAACCATTCTCCAGTACGTCCAAAACCTGTTTGCACCTCATCAAAAATGAGTAAAATGCCATGACGGTCACAGATTTCACGAAGCTTTTTCATCCAGCTTTTTGGTGGAATGATATATCCACCTTCACCAAGAACAGGCTCTAAAATAACAGCTGCTACTTCTTCTGGCGTTACTTGATGTTTGAACAGGGTATTAAAGTCTTTTTCAAGCTTGTCTTCAAAATAAGCATCCACATCAACATTCTCTGGACATTCTTTTGGGTTTGCATATGGAATTTGATAGGTTAAGCCAGAAGGCTGCTGAAACTGACGGTATTTACTTTTTGAAGTTGTGACGCTTAGCGCTCCCATTGAGCGTCCATGAAAACAGCCTAAGAATGACACGACGTAAGGTCGTTTTGTTACGTGACGAGCAAGCTTTAAGGCTCCTTCAATTGCTTCCGTACCGCTGTTTCCAAAGAAGAAACAGTCCAGGTTACCAGGCGTAACTTTTCCTAGTTCGTCAGCTAATCTTAAGATAGACTCGTACATAATAACGCCAGAAGGCCCATGAAGTAGCTGATCAGCTCCGTCTTTAATAGCTTGCACAACTTTTGGATGACGATGTCCAACATTCGTTGTTGCAATTCCAGATGTAAAGTCTAGGTATTGTTTGCCGTCTAATCCATAGTAGTAGCACCCTTCTTCTTTTATAACGGGTAGATTTGGATGATCTTTTGCCATAGTAGGTGCTAAAAGTTCAGGCATTCTGTTAAATAGATGATTCCAATCGTTTGACATAGTAATCCTCCTGTTTTCTAACAAATTATTAAAAATATTCTAAAAACATTTGATGTCTTTATGATAAATGATGTGCATGCCGATGTAAATGAGTGTTTTAGGAATGATGACTCCATCATAGACTACGACTCTACAGGGTTTGTATATAAAATAGATTATTTTTATTTTTATGCTTTTTTTCTTTTTAAAACTTCTGATAAAGCTTTGATAGAATAATATTTCTGTTTTATTCTACTATGTATTTTTATAAAAATCAATTGCATATATATAAATTTCTATGGTGACTAGTAGTTCTTATTTAGTTATTAAGAATGGGCTCTCCGCTTAGTGTAATTTAGAAACCATTCTTTACTTAGCATGATTTCCATTTCAGATTGCTCCCTTTCCGCAGGGCGAGCGTTGAGCCTCTTCGTAAACTGCGGGGTCTCAACTGACTCGCTAGTCCTGCTGGAGTGTCGCATCTTCCATTCCAATCACGGGCTTTTTATAGGGAAAACCTTTGATGAGGTTACACTCTGTATGCAATTTAAAAATACTCTTTGCTTTGCATCATTGCCACTTATCATTAACTCTTTACACATAGATTTGTCGCACGAAGCATTCTAAAACACTAGCATTTTATTAATTATATGCGAGTAAAAGACAAATTGGCTGATTTAAGCTTGGTACACTACCAGACTTAAACCAGCCAATCTGTTTCATCATTTAAAACCTAACTTTATTTAAAACCTAACTTTTTAGGATAATTAGATAAATAAGCTATTATTTATTTTAGGTACAATTGTTTTCAGTTCAATTAAATCATCTATTACGATATCAGCCTGAGCTAGTTCATGCTCTTGTGCAAAATCGAAATTACATCCTACTGCAATCAAATGATTATTTTTGGCAGCGTTGATATCGGACAGACGATCTCCGACTACTGCCGCTTGTTTTATATCGTATTTTTTTATAATTTTTTTTACTAAATCACTTTTGTCTAAGGTTTCTATTTGTTCAATACTAAATGTTTCAGTAATCCAATTATCCAAACGATAATAACTTACAATGGCTTCTAAATAATCCTTTAAGCCATTACTAGCTATGTAAATGGAACAACCATTCTCTTTTAAATAACTAAAAATCTCTTTTACATTAGGATATAGAGCACCTTTGCCCTTTTGGATATTCTCAATTAATCTATTCAAAAAATAAGCATCGGCTTGCATTCTTATTTCATTCGAATGATTAGGTAATAAAGCTTCCCATACTTTCGGCAAAGGTACCCCCATAATGTTACGATATTTATCAATAGGCGTCTCAGCATCCCATTCATTTAGTAAACGTAAATGATTAAAGGTATCATCAAGTGATATCTCTAAAATTTTATCCGTTTGAAACAACGTTCCATCCATATCAAAAATCAGTGATTGTATCATTACTCCCTCTCCCTTTTTCACAATTAAAACCTAACCTCTTATTCATAATACCATAAAAAGTAAATTAAACTTTTATAAACCAAGTACAAGTTCGTTACATTGCGCTACGGCCACTCGCTTTCCGCGGGGAGGAACCTGAGCTTCCTCGCTGCGCTGCGGGATCTCAGTTTTTCTCTCTTTCCCGCAGGAGTCGAGTGCCCTACGCTCCATTCCACCCTGTTTCCAACATTGTTTTCACAATCAACGAAAAAACCTGAACTCTCAACCGTTCAGGTTTATCATTGGCTGAATTACTTATTTCCCACCCTCTTTTAGTATTCATCTAAATAGCCATAAGATTCTTTAAATAAGATGACTGTGGTTGTTTAAGGTTTGAAGCTTCCACTTTTGGTCCTCATAGATAAAGGTTGTGATGCTCGTGTTTTGCAGGGCCGTTTTTCCTGTGCCGTGCTCTCCGTTTGTTACGTAGTGGATAAAGGTATTGATGATGGCTCCGTGGCTGACAACGACTACCTTTCTCCCTTTTGATTCTTTCATAATTTCTGTTAGTCGTTTTAAGAGTCGATCTTGAATGACTTCTAGTGATTCCATATTGTATAAAGCTTCGCTTCCCCAGTTCGTATCATAATTGGGCACTAAGTCTCTTAATGAAGCAACCGGCTTTCCTTCCAGCTGACCAAAAGAGCGCTCTCTCAGCCTTTCGCATGTTTCAATGTCATTAATGCCCGATGCAGCTGCAATTGCTGCAGCCGTATCGTATGCTCGCGTTAAATCGCTTGAATATAATTTTTCAATTCCTTCATTCTTCAAAAATTGTGCAACTTGCTGAGCTTGCTTCATACCTTGCTCATCAAGTCCTATATTGCGCTGCCCTTGAATAAGGCTCTTTTTATTCCATTCAGTTTGTCCGTGACGAATTAAGTACAGCATACTCTCACTCCCTTTTTAACTTTATTATAAATAAAGTTTGAGGGACATTCAGATAAAAAGTTTACGTCAATCAGGATTACATGATGCTTTTCCATAGCGAAGTACATCAAAGATAGCTTGGCCGTCACTTGAAGCATTCTCTGAAAACCTAACGGGTAATAAAGAAAACACCGTATAGTAAACTGAAAAATAAACAAACTGATAAAAAAATAGGTTTGCCGTAAAAAAACTAGATTCAATCAAACTATTCACAATAAAGATAGATGCTAAATTAGCCAACGCTCCCCCCGCATATACGCATGCATGAGAAAAACGATTATCGTATCGTAATTTTTCATAAACGCAAACAGAATCTAAAAAATAAATGGATTTTAATTTAATCTTCTTCCATTGAAAGATCGTTCTTCCTTTTCCAATTGTAAAGTTTACCTCTCCTCCAAATAATAGAGCCATAAACGAATGGCCTAACTGATGAATAAGAGATACAATTGGGACAATGAGTAAAAACGAAAACAAAAATTTAGGGATATCATCCATTCCAAACACGGTTCCATCTCCTTTATCATACGAATTGTTACCACTACTATTCCACTGTGTATCTCTTTAAAACCTAAGATTTCTCCATTTTTATTCATTCAATTAAACCAAAAGAGAGTGGGACATAACAAAACAAATTTTCAAAAAGACGAACAATCCCTTTTCTCACCTCTTTACGTTATCTGAACACGTTCGTTCCATTGCGCTACAGCCACTCGCTTTCCGCGGGGAGGAACGTGAGCTTCCTCGCTGGGCTGCGGGATCTCAGGTTTCCCTCTCTTTCCCGCAGGAGTCGAGTGTCCTACGCTCCATTCCACCTTGTTTTCACAATCAACAAAAAACCTAAATGATTAAAAGCGATGAACTCTCAATCGTTTAGGTTTATCATTGACTAAATTACTTATGCTCCAGCCTCTTTTGTTAATAAGGGCTAATATTTAGTTCATTTAAAAAGGTAACAGCAAATGCTTCACATGCTAGAATATCTTCTTCCGTCTCAGGAGCCATTTCAACTTTTAAACCGGCTTGAACAATATCCGCTCCACACTTTTTCAATCTTTCTTCAAGTAGGTCTACCGCCGCACAGAACTCTGGATAAACGCGATCCCCTGAACCAAAAGCAGCTGCCTTTTTACCAGTTAGATTCATTTCATCTAAATCGTCATAAAAATCTTCTGCTTCATAAGGTAAATCTCCGTTACCCCACGTATAAGCTCCAAGTAGAATACCATCGTACGCTGATAGGTTTTGTACATCTAATAATTCAAGCTCTTCCATATGTACCTCATGTCCTGCACTCTGAACTTTATTTTTCAGAAGAACTGCTATCTCTTCTGTGTTACCCGACATACTTGCATATCCAATTAGAATTTTCGCCATTTCTTTACTCCTCTTACTTACATTTAAACAATTTGTGCATAAATTGCATCCACTTTATCTCTTATCTTTTGTAAGTTAAATCGCTTGCTAACCATCGAATGGAATAATTCTCGGTTTTGTGTATCAAGTGCTTCGTTAATCTTAAAGTTCAAATGATTCATTTGAAGATCTACATCTAATATTGAACAGATGACTCCGCTCAGATATAAATCTTGAAGCTCTTCAGTACTTATGAAACATTGAAACTCTCGATTGACATCCATCAACGAATGCCAGCCTAACGAATCAATATATTTCCGTTCATCTGTAAGCGTCCATACATCTCCTTGGTGGAAGGTAATGACGTGTTGATGACTTTCTCCAGGACAACAACAGCTTACTTCATGACTAAATGCCTTTATTACCACTAAATGTTTATCCATTGATTTTTCTCCTTTTCTATTTATACATTTCAACTGAGTCTCTTTAAGTTTGTCTTATGTTCAAAAAGCTTATTATTTTCAATCAGTAATTGATAATTATCATCAGTTTATATGATAATGATTATCAATGTCAACTATACTTTTTCAGATAAACAAAAAAACATGCATATGTCGTCATATACATGCTTTTAATCTCTCTTTAAAAATTGATAAACGGCTTCATCGACTTCTTTGCTCTCATGTAAATTTGAGTGCGACTCATGGAATGTCTGAAAATGAATATGTTCGGTAAATGAGTCAAGTCCATATGCACTTTCAATCGTTACAACGCCATCCGTACCATCGCCAATATCTCCAGCTCCGGAAAATATATCAATATGTTGTGCAAAATCTTCTTTCCTAGCATGCATGTCTCTTAATGCAGCGGAATGAAAAACTAAATCACGAGCTCCTTCAGACGCCTGATAATTCTTTGCACGTGGATACATTTCCATTAGTTCACCATAGTCTAAGCCTTTTAATGGGGAACCAAGTGTTACAAGCTTATGAACATCTTTAGGTCTTTCTAAGCTAACGGCTGTAGCGGTTAAACCACCCATACTATGACCTAATAAATCAACAGAGGAAATATGATACATTTTCTTTAGGTCATCGATAATACGCCCAACCCATTTCGTCTGCTCTTCAAGACTTGCATCTGCCTTTTTAAAGACAACGTGTACCATAGGTAACTGTCCCGCTAACTTTCCTTTTTGTTTCCACTGTACTGTTCCATCACTTCTCACGATACAATATGCTGATTTTTGTCCCCAGTTGTTTTCTTCAAATCGTTTTATCATCGTTCCTAAGCTATTTTGACTTCCTAAATATCCATGTATAAACAAAACAGGTATTTCTCCCGACGAACTTGCCCGCTTTGTTTGGGACGAGAAGATATACCAGCAAAAAGCTACTAATAATATAATGCTAAGAAGCAAAATGAATATTCTCAAGCTGCTAGCCTCCGATCATGCCTTTACCATATTATTTCTCTAAAAGATTGTATCCCTATATTAGCTGTCTCTCGTTTGTTAGTCAAAAAATTTCGCATGAATCTTTTGTTGATATTGACGATAAGAAGGAGAAGACATCATGCCTTTTTGCTTCATGATTTGCTGTAGCATTACTTTTTTTTCTGTTAGCTTTTGTTCTACTTCAGCTTTTTCATCACCGCTACAAACAGCTGCCAGCTGTTCAAGCGTAAGGACTTCCTTTTTCAGTTGCTTCTCATCTGAAACCATACCAGCATTTTTCATCATCCGATATGCTTGACGCAGCTCTTCTGGAATATGACTCAAGTCTTCTAGCTGCAGCGGCTTTCCTGCTCCTGGTAAATTATCGAAATCACCATCGTTAATCGCTTGCTTGATTTTTTCTTCCGCGATAATATGAGCAATATCCATATAAGTCCCCCTTTTATATACTATCGACCAGTTATGACTAATTTATAAAAAAAGCCTCCTTATATCAAATAAGGAGGTGAAAAAGTTGTTCAAAGGTCATCATTGTTATGCCTATAGTTTAATAAAACCACATTATGATAGCGTTTTCAAGTTTTTTTAAAAGAAAGAATGGCTTTCACCACTCTTTTTTCACATCTTTCTCTAGCATTTTATTTTATGCTATTCTGTGTCTGATCGTGGAACTAAAATTTCCCCGTTCCCTTCATTTTTTTCTACAATCATTTGTAAAATCGTATTCGTTAATTTGCTAGGTTGATACGGTTTCACTAAATAAGCATATGCTCCAAATTCCATACCTTTATTTTTTTCATCGAGAGCTGACGAAATAAAAATTGGAATATGCTCAGTATTTGGATCGTCTTTCAGCGTCTTTAAAATATCCCACCCGTTCATCTCATGCTCGTGTAGCATAATATCTAATACAATAGCTTCTGGCGGATTAGCTTGTATCGCTTCTATTGCAGCTTCGCCTCGATCGAAATGTCGAACGTAAAAACCGCTTTCTTTTAGCTCTACCTGCAGCAGACTTGCTAGACTTTTATCATCTTCAATAATGATGATGCTACGCTTACCTTCTTCTTTTTCTTGGTCGAGTTGTTCAACGGAATGAGTTGTCATTAAAGGCAAACTAATCGTGAATGTGCTCCCTTTTTTCCACTCTGAATCAACTTTAATTTCACCTTGATGCGATTTAACGATTTCTTTTACAATAGAAAGCCCTAATCCTGTTCCACCAATTTTTCTCATATCCGAATTATCAACGCGATAAAACTTTGTAAACAGCTTATTTATTGCTTCTTCTGGAATTCCAATTCCTTCATCTTTAATAGCAATATACACTTTATCATGCTCTGCAAGTACTTTTATTTGTACATTCCCACCATCTGGTGAATACTTAACAGCATTGTGAATTAAGTTGTTAAATAGCTGTATGAGCTTATCCTCATCACCGAAAACAACAAGATTTTCACTACTTGTTATGATATCAAATGTATGCTTTCCCGCATTTATCTGCTGAACGTTTACGACTTGCTTTAAAATCGGAACTAAATCCACATAATTTTTATGATACGTTTGCGTTCCAGATTCCATTTTTTGCACATCAAGAAAATCATTAATTAAAGCTGTTAAGCGTTGAGCTTCTTGATAGATGGTATTTAAATATTTCGTTTGCCTTTCCGGTCGAAGCGTTTTGTTTAACATAAGTTCTGTAAAGCCTAATACACTCGCTAACGGTGTTCGAAGTTCATGACTTACTGTACTAACAAACTCAGACTTCATTTGGTCTACTTCAAACTCTTTGGTAATATCTCGGTGAACAAATAAAACACCAAAGCGCTGACGGTTACGATAAACGTATTCACTGTACACCTGAATTACACGATTTGAGCCTGCAATATTTACTCGATACATGACAGTTGACTGACGGTTTTTAGACATATCAATTGTGTCATTAATGAATGCTAGCAGTTCTTCGCTATTATCCACTCGCTCACTAATCTGCTTCGTCCATTCATCCAATGGTGAATTAAGAACTGTTTTTGAATGCTGAGACCCAAAGATTTCACAAATATTTGTATTCACTTGTAAAACCTTACCTGATGCATCCACAAGCTGAATACCTTCCTTAATGGAATTGAGTACATCCTGAGATAATAAACGATCATGCTCAGACTCTTCGTAAATATTAATCTTCTCTAGCGTAAGCGCTACTTGTTTACTTAAAGCCGAGAATGTATCTAAATCGTTTTCTGAAAAATCGTTCGCATATCGGCTATAGCACATACAAGCAATCAGTTCACCTGTTGATGAAACAACTGGTACAACAACATCATATACATAGAGCTCCTTTTCATGATGAAGCTGCTCTGACTGTTCGCATTGTCGCTTAATGACAACAGGCTGATGCTCTTCCTTAAGAATTGCTACATAACTATTTATATAAGTTAATGCTTGTGCCATAGCATGCTCTGATAAGCCAATTGAGGCATGCCCTTGTTCGGTTAAAAGGGCAATAAATCCGTGGTCAACTTTCATTACATTCCGCATATTTTTTACAATGTTATCTAGAACCTCTTGTTTTTTCAAGGAATTTGTTAATTCATCTATGAAATTGTTGCGCGCTTCTAATTCGTGCTCTCGTTCTTTCATTTTATCTAACGCATTTTGGAGTTCATCTTGCTGGCTATGCAACTCGTCTTGTTGCGCAGTCAGTTCTTCATTCTGAGCGAGTAATTCCTGTTCGTTCGCCTGCAAGCTCACCACCATTTTATAAAAAGCTTTGGATAGTACGCCAATTTCATCCTCACGCTTTTCATCTAGCTCATAAGATAAATCTTTACCATTGGCAATTTCGCTAGCCACATAAGCAAGCTCGTTAAGAGGCTTTCCAACTTGTTTTAATAGAATCCTTGTTAATACAATGAGCACTAATAAGCTAAATCCCAATAGCCCAATAAAGAACCACTGGCTTTGATTTATATCTTTAGAAGCAACCATATAGGCAATATTTATTTCATCGGAGAGCTGCTGTTGGTATTCATTTAAATCTTCTTGAACTTTTTCAATACCTGCTGTCGCTTCTTTACGATCTTGATTCTTTTTAATTCCCTCTATACCCTGTTTGTCATACACGTCTTTAAACTTTGGCATCGTCTCTGTAAAATAACTATTCACAAAATAATCAAGGTTACGAATCATGACTTGATCTTTTTCATCAGCTGAAAGGAATAACTCATCAATATGTTGCTGTAAAGGTTCTTTTCGACTTATTGCTTGCTGATACATGTCTTGCTCACCAAACGCAATGTAGCCTCGTGCTTGTAGAAAAGCACTATTTAAATCCGTTTTAATCGCAATAACAAGCTTTTCTTTTTTCATTAACTCTTGACGTTTTTCATCGAACGTTTCAGCAATATTTTTTTGATCGTTAATTAGCATGACAGAGCCGATTGTAAACATAACGAAAAACACTACTATCAATAAAATAAACTGGGAAGAAATGTTCTTTCTTCCCACTTTTAATTTAGTTTTCATTTAAAATATCCTCAACCTTTTCCGCTAAAGCTAGTGGACTAAACGGCTTTGACATAAAATGCGCCGCTCCTGCGTCAATGACCCTATACTGGTCAGCGAGCTGACTTTTGGCTGACAATACGAGAATGTTTTTATACTTCTCACTGTTGATTGCTTTTAGCTTTTGAATGACCTCCAAACCGGTAAACACCGGCATCATATAATCCACAATAAGTAGATCAAAGTCTTCTCTTTGTGCATATTCAACAGCTTCTTGACCATCCTGTGCTTCTACTACTTCATGCCCTTCGTCTTCTAGCGTATCTACAATTAGCATACGAAGCACTGCTTCATCTTCAGCCAGTAAAATTTTCGCCATTATTCTCCTCCTAAACGCTGGTTTTTAAAGGTATCTTGTAAAATATAATAAGACGATTTCAACCTCTCGTGATGCGTTGGCTCCTGCCACGTTTTCCACGTATAGTGATAAAAGTCTTTAGGTTCTAAACGGTTTTCTTTCATAGCTGGAATTGTATCCTTTATGGCTTTTGTTTTACGGTCAACTGCTACAACAGCTAGGTCAATTCCATCCAAAGTTACACTTTCTGATAGCTCACCTTTTTTCCATACATCTCCCATTGCTTCTCTAGAGCTAGGGTCTTTCATATTTAATAACGCCCATGGAATACGAAGCTCAAACACGCCCGTTTTTTGATTCAAATAATAGTCTGTTAAACTATCAAAATTCTTATCTTCTGGATCTGTAGTACCAAACCTGAGCTTTCCTGTTTCATATGATTCAAACGGAATTATTTCTTCCTTTCCGCTGCCATTCTTAATTTGAAGCTCTTTATTAAGCGTTAATCGAATTGGATGGAACACCCCGTTATCTTTTTGATTGGCATACGGTACAGTTGGAATCATCTGCAGCTTATGTGCATAAGAAAAATAAAACGTATCATAGTAGCTATCAATCCAAAGATGACTGTTTTCTTTTCCATTAAGTTCAGCGACAAAATCAATGCCTTGTGTTTTTAAGCCTGGTAGCTGCTTTATGTTCGACTGACCTTGATCTTTAATTGTGTTGAAAAGCACATATAAACTTTCATCTTTAAGATTGTCTGACTTCCCTTTTACGTATAAATATCCTTCATCACTCGTTACTTGGAAGTTCTTTAATGAAGAAGAGGAACTGCTTTCTGTTGTTGCTTTCTTCCAATCATCCTCTTTTCCGTCAATAATTACTTTTTGCTCTCGTCCCGGTTCAAAGCTTAGTAAACCAAAATGCTGTTCATTAGTTTGCATATTATTCCAAAACGGTCTGCGGTCAGGATTGTCATAGTCCATTGTATTCCACGTTCGCTTAAACCACTCATCTTGCCATGTGAAAACAAGTCCTCCAGCCATTTTTTCTTCGACGATGTCTTCAAACAAGTGCGTTAGCATTTCTCCTTGTTCTTGTTCTGAATGAAACCCTTGATTCCATCCATATCGATTGCGGTGCGTTAATCCTCGGGAAGCCGGAATGCCAAACTCAGCAACAAGGAGCGGCATGTCGTGAACTTCTTTCATATGCTGCAAATAACCAGCATAATTATTTTTGTTGCCACGGTGATCTACATAATTCACATAACGAGATTCATAGTTTAAAAAATCCGGATAATAAGGGTAAATATGATACGAAGCAAATAACCCGGGCTCAAATTGATCCGTCGCATGAATTAGATTTGGATTAACCGTTATTTTATCTTCGTCTTCTGAAGGCTCAGAAGGATGCGTCAGTAAATCCGTCGTCACCCAATTTGTAAAGCTCATCGGCCTTTGCCAGTTGTAATTTTCCTGTTCGTAATCAATTGTTTGTTCCATCATTTCAGCAAGCCATACCTCAAAAGGCTGTGCTCCTTGTGTATAAATATATTTACCTTTAAAATCCTTCATGCCCTGATGCTTCTCATTGGTTGATAGTGCAACATCCGGGTCCCACTCAACTCCAATCATCCATCCAAGTACGTATGGCGAAACATCTGCTTTATACGTACCGCTTGCATGCCCTGCACGCTTTGGTAGTGTTGCGTTACCGTGAACTAAATCAACTACGCGCTTGATTTCATCTACAAACTCATCGGTATTTTCTTTTGAAAAAGCGTCTTGTGACTCATAAAATACTTCTTCATTAATCCATACACCATGAAAAATATAAAGAGGATCTTTCGCTTGCTGATTGTATTCAGCTAATGCTTCATAAAAACCCGGGGGATGAATCGTATATACCCGAATAGCGTTGGCATTCATTTCACCTATTTGTTTAAACCATCTCATGTACTCTGCTTTTGTAATAGCCGTCTCACCAGGAAAATGTCCAGGGTTCGCAATCCCCATATTAACACCCTTTACTAGAATATCCTGCCATTTTCCATCTTTATAAACTTGCAGGTAATCGTCTCCTGCTTTTCCAGTAGATTGATAGTTTTTGCCGCTATAAATCTCAATCGGAAGCTTTTGATCTTTTGTTTCTTTACTTTGAGTGACAACCTCTTTCATTAACGGAATATAGATATTCCAATAAAAAGCGGTCGAATCATCTTTTCGTAAAGATGTAATCCATTTTTTCCATGTTGGATAAAAAGATGCTTGATGAACAGCAGGTATTTCTCCTTCATCTGCGAAGTCTCCTGCAAAATAATACGTATTATACTTACTTGTCTTATGATACGTTACCGCTGGAATCGTTGTTGGAATATTGTGCTCTGAGAGTTTTTGTTTAGCTGAATCTTTCAAGTTCAGCGTATACGTTGCCTGAATTTCACTTTCATCTTGTGCTTGGATAACGTCGAACCAGTACTGATATGCTGCTTCATCATTTAGTCCAAGTTCTTTCTGCCCGCTCTTGGTATACTGAAACCAAACTGGATTATCTTTTAATTCTTTTTCCGTAATCACAATTAGTTCATTTTGTTCATTTACAAATAATAATCCTTTACCTGTAAGAGCCCATTCTTCTCCAAACTGCTCTCGGTACGCTAGTTTAGCCCAATTTGGAACTTCACTACTGCTAAAGTCTTCGAAATAGCGTCCAATCCATCCTGTCCAAGTGACGTTATAAAGGTCATAAAGTTCTGTTCGCACCTCTTTTGGTGTTGGGCTCGCAAAAGAATTAAATTCTCCTACAAGAGTTGAGTGGTGATCGTATAAAGACGTACGGATAAAGGCAATATCCTCTGATGTTACTCCTCCGTATAAAAGCTTGGAGCGGTTACCTTCTTTTACGCCGCCATTCAAATCCTCTTCATATACTCCATATCCATCTGCTAGGTAGATCATGTCATAGTCATTTTGCTTTGGTAGAGAGCGAATTGTATACTTGTCGTTATCACCTGGAACAAACCCTACATAGTCTTCCTTTGCATCATAAGCTTGCCCGTCTTTGACTAACTTTGACTGATTTAACATCCACACAAGTCCTTGGTGCTCTCTGTACGTTGAGTCAGGTACTGTTTTATCAATAATTAATACGTTAAAGTCCGTTTTTCCTTTTAATGCCCATGCAATAAATGGAGAAACAGCTAGCAGTACAATCGCTGTAATCCCTGCTGTCCACAGCCATTTCCTCATTGCGACACACCCTTTCTTTGCATGTCACCCCAACCTGTTTTCTTACGTAAAACATCAATGAACCCGTGACAGCGCCAAATTACTGTTAATGGTCGGTACCAAAAAGATTCTGTTAGCGAAAAGAAAAATAAAACGAAAATATCCTGCACTTTTGGAAACTTTCTCAAGCTCCACTCTTCTAATAGGACCGCAGCCATTGAATACAGGGAGCCATAAATGACCATCATCATAAACAGCAAATACGCAAATTCTAAGTAAATTCCTCCTACAATGAGGGAAATTACAATAAATAAGTAACCAAATAATTCCATCAAAGGACCTAATAATTCGATGAAAAAGAAATAAGGCATCGATACCATCCCAATGCTTCCATACTTAGGGTTAAACATCACCTTTTTATGTTTCCAAAGACTATCAAAAAGACCACGATGCCAGCGGTTACGCTGTCTGCTTAAATACTTCATTTCATCCGGTGCTTCTGTCCAACAAACAGGATCGGCAATATACACAATTTGCTTCTTTTCTTTGCGGTCTTTTAAAAGGCGATGAAGGCGCACAACAAGCTCCATATCTTCACCAACCGTTTTAGAATATCCTCCTGCTTCAATTACCCAGCGTTTTGAAAATACGCCGAATGCCCCTGAAACAATCAGCAGTAAATTATGCCGACTCAGTCCAATTCTCCCCATTAAAAATGCTCGTAAATATTCAATGACCTGCATCACAACAATTGGTTCACGTGCCAGGCCTACTGATACAACCGCTCCGTTTTCAATTTGGCAGCCGTTAGCAATTCGCACGCTTCCCCCAGAAGCAATAACATCTCCATTTGAATCAATAATAGGCTTCATTACTTTCAAGAATGCATCGCGTTCTAGTACAGAGTCCCCATCAATTGAACAGAAATACGGATAGTGGGAAATGTTAATCCCAGCATTTAAAGCGTCTGATTTCCCACCATTTTCTTTATCAACCACATACAAATATTCATAAAGCTCTGACTGATAAAGTGCGTTTATCTCTTTCGTTTGTAGCTGTTGTCGAATGACTCGGTTGACTTTTTTTAGCTGAAATTCTTTAATTAATTGCTGCATTGTAGCATCCGATGAGCCATCATTGATAACGATTACTTCGTATTCTGGATATTCAATACTTAGTAATGAACGAACGCTCCCAATGATTCCTTTTTCTTCATTATATGCAGGAACCAAAATAGACAGCGGTGTCGTGTAGCTGACGTTAAGTAAATCTTCATACGGCTCTTCATCATTTAACTGATACTGTCTTCGAAGCTGAACCGCTGAAATTAAAAACATAATAAAATAAAAAAGCATTACAACTCCCATATAGATAAATACAGCCGTACCAAAAAAATATAATAAATAATGCCATATGCTATTGAGCATCTAGTTCACCGCCTTTTTCTAACCATTCATTTGCCATGTCACGCGCAAAGAGGTCTGTGGTTGTATTTGAAATTCTGCGCAGTCGCTCATATCCATTCGGAAGCTGCGTAATTGATCGAGCTGCGTTGGATCGAACCAGAAAATGACGGTCATTTAATAGCACCTCTAACCACATAATGGCTTCTTCTCCTTGCGCTTTACTTAATAGCTTCGCTGCCATCATTCGCTCTTCCCATAAATCTGATTTTATATGCCGAAGCAGGCGAGATGTATCTGAAACGTAAGAAAGTTCATTTAATGCTTTTAACGAGCGAATGCGAGTTTCATCAGAAGTAGAATGAAGCTGCTTCTCTAGAAAAGGAAGTTGTTCAAGATTGCGATTAATACCAATAATATCAATAGTTGCCAGCTGTACTTCTTCCATATGTTCATTAAATCGAACAATAAATTTTTCAAATTGCTCATCATTCATCATGCTTAATAAGGAACGATACGTAAACTCAGAACGTTTATAATGCTCATTGAACAAATACTGTTCATAGTGAGGGTCATGAAACCGAACTAATATTTTTAAGATTTGACTTTCCTCTGCCACTGTTATTTGCTTTTTTTCCATTACCTTTCGTACATCATCCAAGAGATTGACCATGTGTAGTCCTTCAATTGCATACAACGTATTCATTCGAACGCTCCAACGGCGATGTCGCAACTGCTTGCGATACAAAGCGCTGAGTTCTCTTTCAGCATATCGCTGAATAAAGTGCAAAATTTCTTCTCCATTCACAACTTTAACAAGTGCTAAAAGCAGCTCTTCTACGGCCGTCCTCTGTACATCATTCTTGGGGGTTATTTTCAAATTTTCATCTTGTAGATACATATATTGAATAAATGATTCTTGAATACTTTCTTTATAGTTTTCTACTTCTTCTCTTTTACAATTCACACGCGCTTTTTTTATCACTAAATACAAGAAGAAACCAATTAGCAAAGCAAATAAAACTAAAAATAAATAGAACACCCACTGAATCTGTATAAATTCCATATTATTTTACTCTCTTCATTAACAAGCGCATTCTCTCTTCTAACTCCATTAACTTAAATGGCTTTGTCATATAATCATCTGCTCCTAGCTGCAAGGCCCTTTGGATATCATTTTCACTGTTTCTAGAGGTTAACATCACAACTGTAAATTGATCATGTCTTTTTTCTTTTCTTAATCGTTGAAGCACTTCTAGCCCATCCATTTTCGGCATCATTCCGTCTAAAATAACAAAGCAATGAGTATTTTCATCTAGGATAGTTGAGTTCATAAACTCTAAACCATCTTTATACGTATGAACTTGCACCTCATATCGAGTACCAAGATCAATTCGTCCCAGTAATTCTGTTAACATCGTACGAATAATTGGATCATCATCAATAATGGCTAAATTAAACTTTTTGAGCTTCATTTGCTGATGATGACATGACACTACTACTTGGTTACGCCCTTTTTCCTTTGCTGTATAAAGTGCGCGGTCAGCTTGATTTAATATGTTTTCCAGAGTACTTTCACTACTCACTTCAGCTACCCCAGCTGAAAATGTGACAAAGAAAGTCTGATTATTAATATGGAAAGATTCTTTTCCAAAGCTACTTAAAATACGATTCAGCGTTGTTAGTGCCTCTTCAGCACTCGTTCTTGGAAGACATAATACAAATTCTTCACCACCGTAGCGAAACAGCTGATCGGTTGTTCGGATATGTGACTTTACATGCTTCACAAATCTTTGCAGTACTTCATCTCCCATTAAATGACCATATGTATCATTTATTTTTTTGAAGTAATCTAAGTCAATCATAGCTATACAATAAGTCTCTTTATTCCGAACATAATTCGTTTGTTGCTGCTTATATACTTCAGTTAAATACTTGCGGTTATAAGCACCTGTTAATTCATCTACCAATAAGTATTCAGTAAACAGCTTGCGGCGCTCTAAATGACGCCCAATCTTCACCACACATTCTTCTATATCAAGAGGCTTCGCTAGGAAATCATCTGCTCCCATTTGAAATGCTTTAATTCTTGTTTCTTTCCTGTTATCTGCACTAATCATAATTGTTGGAATGAAACGTTGCCTCGCCTGCTCATTAAAGAAAGAAAGTAGCTCAAATCCATCTTCCTCCTGCATGTATACATCTAAAATAAGGCAATCTGGCTTTAATTCATAAAAAGCAGCAACTGCTTTTTCTTTATTTGACGCCACAAATACGTGCCATCCTTGCTGTTCAAATTGCTCTTTCAAGTAAATTAAAATTGATAAATCATCATCAATTAATAAAATACTAGCTGATGTTTGAGATCGCTTATCGTTAACCATAAGTTGCTCAACTTCTACAATCTCATCTTTATAGCAAATTTTTATAATATCGATTAGCAGACTCTGTAGTTCTTTTGTATGCCAAGTTGACTGTGGATGTTCAGAAATATGATCCAAAAGCTCTGTTGATACTTTTCCTAAGTATTCAAGTCCAATGGTTTGAGATGTACCTGCCACCGAATGCAAGAACCGTTTTACATCTTGATACTGCACGGGTTGACTTTTTTCAAACCATTCCTGCAACTGCTTGCGTATATTCATTAGCAAAGCTACCTGATATTTTTCCATTTTAGACAACACCTTTTTTATTTTTTCATTCAGCCACATTTAAAAGTATTAACGTTAAACTATACTTTTTTACCTTTTGTTAGTTATAAAGACCTGTCAATTTCCAAACTATTACTCTAGAGAATATACCTCATTTTATAATTGCACACAACCTATTTAATCGATTAAAATAAAGGGTTATCGTTGACAATAATTGTTTCATTTGTTACGGTAATTAACGTTGTTTATTTTATAATACGAATAATATATCCTAGTCATAGATGATAAGAAGAGCACCTCAATTCTTATTTGTATGACTAATTATTTAATCTATAACTACTACGCTTTTTCCACTACTATCATTTTTCATTATTCCTAAAATATAAAATTAGACGAAAGGAGATTACATCAGTGTTAAGTGCATTTGCTCCATCAGAACCCAAAGATGCGGAAGAGTTACAGGAAACATTAGATGAATTAGAATTTCAGTTATATCGAATGCAGGATAATTTGAAAGAAATTGCTAAAAAATACGAGGTCATTGGTGTTGATCAACCTGAAGAAAATGAGTTAGTTATTGTATCGGCACAAAATGACGGAAATGAATGCAAAATTATGATTAACAATTGTCATAAAGCGTATAAAGGCGTTTGGGATTTTGCTATTCATGGCGTATATGAAGACGACCATACCATTCATATTGGCGATATTAAAGGACCTGCTAACAAAGGTTATGGTTCTATCTGCATGAACTATTTAAAAGAAGTAGCTCGTGACCAAAACGTACACACCATCAAAGGTGATATCGCAAAGCGCGATTGGGACCATGTTAATCGATTGGTTCATTTTTATGAAAAACACGACTTTCACGTTGAAATTGACTATAATAACCAATGTGGTGAGATTGAATGGACCCCTTAAATAAAAAAACACATCTGCAACAACTCGTTAATTAAACGGCTGTCGCAGATGTGTTTTTTATTATGCATGTTGTAGATAATAACCTAAGCTTTGTTTAACGCTATCTAACGCAGGGCCTTCACATTGATCTTGCTCAATGATCCACCACTTCACATCCATATTGTCTCCTTGACTTAAAATGGCAGTTAAATTCACTCCGCCAGTTCCAAGCGGCGCAAATAGCTGCTTGTCATCGGTTGTCATATCTTTTAGATGAATTAAACGAGCACGATTTTGATATTTCTTCATCCATTCAACAGGATTCCCCCCTGCTTTTGTAAGCCAATACACATCAAACTCGACGCCTACATTTGTTTCATCTAAAATCGTTTCAAGAGCTGACTTGCCATTTGGTAGCTCCTTTAATTCAAAGTCATGGTGGTGGTAATAAAGCCTAATACCTTCTTCGGCGCAGCGACGCTCTGCGTGATTTAGTACGCTGATTAATTGCTTATAGCCTTCTTCAGTTTGTCGTTCTGGAGCTAAATACGGACAAACAATCGCTGTATTACCAAGCTCTTTCTCAAACGAAATAACTTCTTCAAGGTTCTCTTCAAGCTGTTCTAATGAGATATGACTAGCAGCCACTTGTAAGCCTACTTGTTCCAAAAGCTCCCTTACTTCTTGTGCTGAATATCCTCCGTAACCCGCAAACTCAACGCCTTCGTAGCCTAATTCTGCTACTTTTTCAATCGTACCCTTAAAATCTTTTTCTAGCTCATCGCGCAGCGTATAAAGCTGCACTGCTACTGGAATCCTTGTCATATCTTTTCTCCCCTTTGTTTTTGATTTGCTTCTAGCATACATTGAAAACGTAATCATTTCCAGGAAAAAAGATCCAATAACCGGAGCTTTTTTGTTTCTTATTTTACAGCACTTCCTAACATACCTGAGATAAAGTGACGCTGCAGTGCAAGGAAGAAAATAATGATTGGAATCGTCGCAATCGTAACGCCCATCATCACTTGCCCGTAGTCAATAAACGATAAGCCAATTAAGCTAGATAACGCAACAGGCAATGTTGCCATTTCATTTGATGTAGTTGCAACAAGAGGCCACATGAAGTTATTCCACTGCGTCATAAACAGGAAGATTGCAGCTGCTGCCATCGCTGGTTTCATAGAAGGCAGAACAATCGTTAAGAAAATTCTAAACTCTCCAGCTCCATCAAGTCTCGCAGCTTCAATTAATTCCGTTGGAAAAGCCAAGAAATTTTGTCGAAGCAAGAAAATAGCAAATGGATAGCAAAGCTGCGGTGCGATTAACGCGAAATACGTATCCAATAAGTTGAAGTTAGACATCATTTGAAACAGCGGAATTAATGTTGCTTGATAAGGAATCATCATCGACAGTAAAAACGTCGTGAAAATAAGATTTCTCCCTTTAAATTCAAACTTAGATAATGCATAAGCTGCTGTCGAACAAACCATTAATGCCACAATAACATATACAATAGATACAAACATTGAATTAAAGAATACGCGTCCTAAGTCAATGGATGCATTTAAATTTTGAAAGTTTGTCATAAACTGATCGCCAGGTGTTAGCGTTGGCGGGTTGGTAAACATCTTGCCTGATTCATTTGTAGCACCGATAAACATCCAATAAAACGGAAAGATAGAAATGACGGTGAAGATACCTAATAAAAAATATAAACCAATTTTTCGCAGCAATCCACTTTTTCTCTTTTTATTTACATTTGGCTTTGTGTTAACAGTTGTCGTCTGTACTCTCTCTACTACACTCATTATTTATCACCCGTAAATTTAAATTGGAAGAATGTTAATACACCCACTAGTAATACAACAACATATGCAACTGCTGATGCATAACCAAAATCAAAATATTCGAAGCCATTTTGATAAATGTATAAACCAAGCGTCATCGTTGAGTCAGCTGGACCACCTTTAGTTAAGTTAAAAGGCTCATCGAATAATTGTAGCGTTCCAATTGTTGATAAAATGGTTGCAAATAAGATAACTGGTTTAAGCTGTGGAACCGTCACATGGAAAAACTTTTGGAAGCGATTAGCTCCATCTAAATCCGCAGCTTCATAAACTTCGTGAGACAAACTTTGTAATGCAGCTAAGAAAATAACCATATTGTAGCCTGTCCAGCGCCAAGTCATCGCCACGATAATTGATACTTTCGCCCAGAAAGGATCTCCTAGCCATTGTATTGGATCTATACCGATGAACCCAAGTAATGTGTTCATGATTCCTTCATCTTGAAGAATGATGGAAAATAAGATTGAATAGGCAACTAAAGACGTAACCGCTGGCAAGAAGAAGGATACGCGGAAAAGTCCTCTTAGCTTCAGTAGCTGGCTGTTTAATGCATTTGCTAACACTAATGCAAGAAGAATCATTACTGGAACTTGAATAATTAAAATGATTCCCGTATTACCAAGCGCTGTCCAGAAGATATCATCTTCAAGTAGGCGCGTATAGTTCGAAAGACCTGTAAACGAATATTCACCTGCATCCATTGTTTGAAAGCTTAACATAAACGAAGAAAAGATTGGATAAATCGTAAATAATGCAAACAAGATCAAGGCAGGTGCAATAAAGACATATGGCAATGATTTATTTGTTTTCATGATGACCTCCGTTTTACACCGCAAGCATGAGACTTTGAGTTGAATCCCCTGCTTCAAATAGCAGGGGATTCAACTCAACGCTTGCTTAACGTTCTATTTTTATAGTAAATGCTTACTTAATGCGATTTTCCAAACGCTTTTCAGCTGCTTCTAATGACTTTTTGATGTCTTTTCCATTCGTTACTTCTGATACAGCTTTTACAGCTTCGTCATTTGCAACAGAATAGTTTCCAGTAAAGTTAACTGGTTTGATGTCCTGCATTTCATCTGCGAACGTTTTCCAAATTGTTTGGTTGCTGAAGTACTCATCAGGCTGAGTGAATAACTCTGAATCATATACAGTGTTTAATGAAGGGAATAATCCACCTTCCATTGCTGCTTCTTGAACTGAATCTGTTGTTGAGAAGTACTCCATAAATTTGTAAGCTTCATCAGCTTTTTTACTGTTTGCTGTTACAACATAGTTACTACCACCTAGGTTTGAAGCACGATTTCCGCCTTTTTCAAATGATGGAAGTAAGAATACGCCCCATTTCCCTTTTAAATCTGGTGCTTGTTGCTCAATTGACCCATATAACCATGCACCTGATGGAGAAGATGCTACTTTTCCTTCTGCTAATGCACTGATTGAAGCATCCCAACCAACTGTGTTACGAACAACGCCAGCATCTTTTAGCTTTTTGTTTAGTTCCATTGCTTGTTGAGACTCTTTAGATGTTAAGTTAAGTTCACCTTTGTCATCAAAGTAGAATGTACCTTGTTGTGTTAATGTCATACGGAATAATCCGTCATCATTGTTTAAATCAAGACCAAGTAAGTCAACGCCTACTTTTTCTTTAATCTTTTTACCAGCAGCAATGTAGTCATCCCACGTTTCAATTGTAGCTGGGTCTACACCTGCTTGTTCAAAGAAATCTGTTCGATAGAAGACACCTGTTGGGCCAGCATCAAACGGGAAGCCATACATTTCACCGTCTTTAGAAAGAAGCTGCTTTTTAAATTCTGGGAATTTATCAGCGTGCTCATCAAAGCCTTTTTCTGATAGATTTAAGAATGCTTTTGGAAATGAATTAACGTACCCTTGGAAGCGATCATCTTCCACTAACACGATATCTGGAAGGCCTTTACCCCCTGCTTGTAAACCTGTTGTTAGTTTTGAGTAAACGTCTTCACGTCCCATATCTACAACTTTCAATTTAAAGTCTGGGTTTTCTTTTTGATATTCTTCAGCTGCTTTTTCTAAAACAGGAACGTTAATATTCCATGCCCAAGCAACTACCTCTTTTCCATTGCTTCCGCTCCCACTTGCTTCGTCTGCTGATTTCCCTCCACATCCTGCTAAGATCAGCGTGAAAATAAGTGTACAGCTGATAAGACCAAACCAACGCTTCATCGTAATCCCCCTCTGAATAAACTCATTTTCTTTTTCTTACAAAATTTGAGTTTGATGTAAACGTTACATAATTCTTTTTTGCCTTTTTGAAAGCTTTATGTAAGCGGATACAATTAACTTAGTTAAATTATATGAAGGATTGGCCATTTACTCAATGGTAAAAATAAAAGGCAAAAATGATACATTTTTGCCTTTTGATTAAATTTGTATAGGAAGAAGACCTTCACTAAAAGAAGAGAAACGTTTGTTAGTGACGGAAGGAGCTTAGAGTAAGTTAACCATTTGTTAACTAAAATCCCTTCGTTAAAGTAATTAGAAAATTCAATTACTTATTAAAAATGTAGGTGTTTAGCATTCTCCCCTTTATAAAGTTGTAAACGATTGTATTTTACACTATAAGAATATACTCAGCTAGCTTATTAAGAGGGAAAACAGATTTTTTTGCTATTGCAAAGAGACTTTTTTGCTTAATTTATCTTTTAACAGCAATAATTTATTTGAAGGTAATAAAGACTCTCGCTACTTGGCATACTTTTAATGAACACATTTCTTGCTTCTTATGATTTTAAAATCACTCTTTACTTGGCGTAATTCCCCTTACAAATTGCCACCTTTCCGCAGGGCGAGCGCTGAGCCTCCTCGTAAACTGCGGTGTCTCGCTAATCCTGCTGAAGTGTCGTATCTTTCATTTCAATCACGAGGCTTTTTTATCAGGAAGCTTTTGATGAGGACTGTTCTTTCCCCTAATAATTTAAAGCCTCTAGTAACTTATATATCTAACAGTTTGTTTCTTTTAAAATGGGGTAATAAAAAAGCATGGGAAGAGTCCCATGCTTTTTGTTAGTTCAGTACCGTTACTTTTACTGTGCGGCGTCCCCATGACATCGCTGCAGATTTGCTTGGTACGAATACGTCAATTTTATAACCTTTGATTGCGCCACCTGTATCACCAGCAACCGCAACTCCGTATCCTTCTACATACACTTTAGAACCTAAAGGAATGACTGATGGATCAACTGCGATTACTTTTAAGTGAGGGTTAGCTTTTAAATCAATACCTGTTGCTGTTTTACCGCTACAACCTGCGCAGCTTGCCGTGTATGCTGTTGATTGAACATACATTTCTTTTCCGCTTACTTTATCCGGTTTAGATTCAGAAGCTGGCTTTGATGCTGGTTTTGATTCTGTTTTAGAAACTGGCTTTGTGCTTTCAACTTTCTTTTCTTGCTTCACTTCAGCTTTAGCCGTTGCTAGGTCTGTTTGGCGCTGATTTTCTTCTTTTTCAGCTTGAGCTGCTACTTCTTTTTCTTTAGCTACTTTTTCAGCTTGCTCTTTAGCAGCTTTTTGCTCTGCAGAAATTTTATCTTGAATTGTTGCTAATTGTGACTGTAGGCTTGCTTTTTCAGATGAAGCTGTTTCAATATCACTTACAACTGCGCTGTACTTTTCTTGCATCTTTGTTAGAGCAGCTGTTTGTTTTGAGATATTTGATTCTAATTCAGCTTTTTTTGCTTTTAAATTAGCTTCTTCTTCTTCTAATACTTTTTCTTGCTTATCAATTTCTTTTTTATCTTTTTCAATTTGATCTAAGTCTTGTTGGTGCTGCTTTAAAATATCATTGTCTGCTGATAGAAGCGTTGTTGCTGCACCCATACGTGCAACTAAGTCACCAAAGCTTTCAGCATTCATTACCATTTCAAGCATAGCATTCGATTTATCATCATGTTGCAATGCAACTAAACGCTCTTCAATAATGTCTTTACGACTAAGAACTTTTTCTTGAAGCTCTACAATCTCTTCTTTCTTTTTCTCGATCATGCTTTTCGCTTCTTTAATTTTCTTTTCTGTAGAAGCTAATTCTTTCTCATTATCAGAAATAACTTTATGTAAAGAATCTAGTTCACTTTGTAATGCTTTTACGTCCGTATCGATTGACTGTTTCTCTTTTTCTTTTTGTTGAACAGCCTTTTCGCTTTCTTTAAGCTGTTGTTCAGTACTTTGGAGCGCTTCTTCATTCGATTGGGCGTGAGTCTCTGTTATGCCTGCCGTGAAGAACATTCCCGTGACTGCTACAAGAGTCATACGCTTTAAAATTTTCATAAAGTAATAGTCCCCTTTCCTCATAGACATAGTTATACCATAAAAAAGAGGGGAGTTATGTTACAATACCGTTAAAAGTTTCCCATTTTCTGTATATAAGTATAACTTTTTATTCATACATTCACATGAACCCTTACTGTATAAAGGTTTTTTTGCCTTGCTACCTTTTAAACTACTGTAAAAAAATGTCCAATATGCAACGCAGAATTTTGTCAAAAAGTCGTTATGTTACAGAAGTATTACATTGTTACAACAAAAAATAGCGAATTTGTGAACTTATTCACGTGATTTATTTCCATTTAATTACTTTAATGGTTGTTTATTTACTTTTTCTCTTGCGTTTTATAGTAAAAACATCATACATTTCTTACTTTCTCACAATAGTAAAGCCCCTTGTCTAATTTACTAGATAAGAGGCTTTATATCTTTATTTTTATTATTCTTTTGTAACAAGCTTTAATGGTGCAGAAATTTTCTCTTCAACTTTTTTACCCTGCAACACATCTTTCGCTGCGTTTACAGCAAGCTCTCCAATCAGCTCTGGCTGCTGAGCAACGGTTGCAGTTAGTGCACCTGATTCAACGGCTTTAAGAGCATCTTCATTGCCATCAAACCCGATGACCGCAATGTCTTTTCCAGAGCTAGTAATCGCTTCGATAGCGCCTAGTGCCATTTCATCGTTATGCGCAAATACCGCTTGGATATCAGGGTTTCCTTGCAGGACATTTTCCATAACGGTTAACCCTTTTGTACGATCAAAATCAGCGGATTGTTTAGCTACAACGTCTAGCTGCTCATCTGCGATATTATGGAACCCACTTCCACGTTCACGCGTTGCTGAAGCTCCAGGTACTCCTTCTAATTCCGCAACCTTTGCATTTTCTCCTAATGTTTTCACCACATATTCTGCAGCCATTTGGCCACCTTTTACATTATCAGATGCTACCAGCGCTTCTACTTTTCCTTTTTCAGCTGAACGGTCAAGCGTCACAACCGGTACTCCAATACCGTTTGCTGACTGAACCGCTGTTGAAATAGCCGAAGAATCCGTAGGATTAATAAGCAGTGCGTTAACTCCTTGTTGTAATAGATCTTCCACGTCGTTAATTTGTTTCGCAGAGTCGTTTTGTGCATCAACGACAATTACTTCAATACCTTGTTTTTTCGCTTCTTTTACAACGCCATTCTTTAACGAAACAAAGAATGGATTATTTAAAGTAGAAACCGATAAGCCAATTTTCATATCTTTAATATCTCCACTTTGAGAAGGCTTTGCCCAAGTTGGAGGCTCTAATGAGCAAGCTCCCAATAACAAAACGGACAAAGACATAATTAGTAATAATACTTTTTTCACGATGATCCCTCCTACGCTGCTTTTTTACGGTCAATTAGTACCGCAATCAAGATAACAATCCCTTTCACAACCATCTGGTAGAACGAAGAAACGCCGAGTAAGTTTAGGCCGTTGTTCAATGTTCCGATAATAAGTGCACCAATCAGCGTTCCGACGATGCGTCCTTTACCACCTGTTAAGCTTGTTCCACCTAAAACAACTGCTGCGATGGCATCTAGCTCATAAGAAGTACCAGCGGTTGGCTGAGCAGAATTTAAGCGTGATGTTAAAATTGCTCCGGCTAATGCAGCTAATAATCCTGCTAATGAATAAATCATAATTTTAACCCGTGGTACTTTAATTCCGGAAATAAACGCAGCTTTTTCATTACCACCAATTGCATACGTACGACGTCCAAACGGCGTTTTGTGTAAAATAACCCACAATACAATAAATGCAAGCATCATCGTGATAGCTGGTACTGGAATGCCTAAGAAATAGCCACGACCAAATAGTTGGAAATAGTAATTGTCTCCAAGTCCAGTGATGGGATTACCGTCTGTGTAAACGAGCGTTAAGCCTCTAAAGATAGTCATTGTAGCCAGTGTTGCAATAAAAGGTGCCATTTTCCCTTTTGTAATTAACAAGCCGTTCACTGCACCCATTGCAGCTCCTAATAAACACCCAATCAAAATCGCTAAAATCGGATCAACTCCTGATACAATCATGCCAGCCATTAATGCACTGGATAAAGCTAAAATTGAACCGACGGATAAATCGATTCCCCCTGTTAAAATAACAAATGTCATTCCAAATGCAATCAATGCATTAATCGCTACTTGGCGAAGTAAGTTTAAAATATTAAGCGGTTCCAAAAAACTAGGATTTAATACAGATACAATGACTACTAAAATAAAGAGTCCAAGTAGCGGCCCTAGCTTTTGCATCATGTTAGACATATAATTCCCGTTGTTTGACTGTAAATCATTAGGCGTATTCATGTTACTGACCTCCTGTTGCATATGTCATAATTTTTTCTTGCGTTGCTTCTTCTTTTGATAATTCTCCCGCTAGCTTTCCTTCATGAATTACTAAAACACGATCGCTCATCCCTAACACTTCCGGAAGTTCTGAAGAGACCATGATAATCGCCACTCCGCGCTCTGTGAGCTCGTTCATAAGCTGATAAATTTCACGCTTAGCTCCAACGTCTACTCCTCGAGTCGGTTCGTCTAAAATTAATATCTTCGGTCCAATACCAATCCATTTCGCAATAACTACTTTTTGTTGATTTCCTCCCGATAAGCTACCCGCACTAATTTCAGCTGATTGCGTTTTAATCGTTAAACGCTTAATAAGAAGCTCGACAAACTCTCGCTCACTTTTTTCAGCAATCATCCCTTTTGTTGAAAAGCTTTTTAAGTTTGGAAGCGCAATGTTTTCTCGAATTGAAAAATCCAATACAAGCCCTTCATCTTTTCGATCTTCTGTGATAAAGCCGATTCCGTACTTTACTGCTTCATCTGGCGTTTTAATTTTGACAGGTTTGTTGTTTACCCAAACTTCTCCTGAATCGATAGCATCCAGACCGAAAATGGCACGCATGATTTCAGTACGTCCAGCACCCATAAGACCAGCTACCCCAACAACTTCTCCCGATTTCACAGAAAATGAAATGTCATGAAAAGCATGTTTTCTTGTTAAACTTTTTAGCTCCAATACCGTTTCTCCAATTTTCGTTTGCCTGCTTGGGAATCGATCCGTTAATGAACGTCCTACCATCTTACGTACAACGTCGTCAAAGCTTGTTTCAAGAATTGGTGTTGTATCCACTGTTTTCCCATCACGCATAACGGTAATACGGTCACAAATGGTGAAAATCTCTTCCATCCTATGCGAGATGTAAACAATGGATACACCTTGTGCTCTTAATCCATTTATCACTTCAAAAAGCTTTTCAATTTCACGGTCTGTTAACGCTGCTGTCGGTTCATCCATAATGATTACTTTCGCATTCGTCATTAACGCTTTGGCAATTTCAATCATTTGCTGTTCACCAACAGAGCATAAGCTTGCTTCTTGCTCAAGTGGAATGGTCACAGCTAAGCGATCAAACTGCTTTTTAGCCTGCTCTTTCATTTCTTTTGTTTTCAAAATTCCAAGCGGTGAGTAAAGCTCTTTTCCAATAAATAAATTTTCAAGAACCGTCATATGAGGCCACACGTTCAGCTCTTGATGAATAAAGGTAACTCCTTCTTGTTCGGCTTCTTTTGGATTTGAAAAATAGCGCTCTTGGCCATCAATTTCAATTCTGCCTTCATCTCGTTTATGGAGGCCGGTTAAGATATTCATCAACGTTGATTTACCCGCACCGTTCTCTCCCATTAATGCGTGAACTTCTCCGGGAAGCAGTTCAAAGTCAACACCTGAAAGTACTTGGTTTGCACCAAATGCTTTATAAATATTTGACATTTTAATGTGCATATTGTTCACCCCTTTTAAAAGATAACTCCTGCTTGTAAGATACAGTTTGCATAGGGCGTTACTTCTCCTGTTCGAATAACGACTTTCGCTTCTTTTGTTAACGCTTTCAGTATTTTGTGTGAAACAAACTGCTTTTCTGTATCAAAAAAGACTTCATTTATATAGCTCATTGTTTCTTTGTTATTTTCTTTAATTTCATGTGCGACAATCACTTTTTCAATAACCATGTCATCGCGTACAGCATCCACGACGTCCTTAAAACTAGGAACACCTAGTTTTAAAGACAAATCGATACGAGGTACTCCATCTGGAATTGGTAAACCTGCATCCGCAATGACAACCATGTCCGTATGACCAAGATCTGTTAACACTTTTGAAATATGGCTATTTAAGATTCCATGGCGTTTCATTTTTATAAGTTCCCTTCTACTTGTTCTCTAGTTGGCATACCGCCTTGCGCTCCAAACTTTGTTACGGATAATGAAGCTGCTCTGTTTGCAAAACGAATACTTTCATCAAAGCTTTTCTTTTCAGCTAACGCTACGGCAAAAGCAGCGTTAAATGTATCTCCTGCTCCTGTTGTATCAACAGCTTCTACCTTATATGAAGGAACAAGCACTTCTTCCTTTCCGTTAAAGTAGCGTACGCCTGCTTTACCTTCTGTAATAAATAACTTATTCGCATATTTATGGAGCACTTCTTCTTTCGCTTTTTCTTTGAATAAAACCATTGTTTCATGCTCGTTTGGCGTTAAGTACGTCACTTGCTCAATGACCTCTTCTTTTAACTGTCTTGCTGGAGCTGGATTTAATAAAAGAGGCACATTCACTTCCTTACAAAGAGAAGCTACATATTCCACCGTCTCTTCCGGAATTTCTTGCTGAATAAGTACAATATCAGATGCTTTAATGATTTCTTTTGCACTTTCTACATATTCTGGCGTAATAAAGTCGTTCGCTCCTTTTACGACAACAATGCTGTTATCGCCTTCAGCGAGAATAATATGCGCTGTGCCGCTTTCCATATGTGTAACCGGTTCCACATAATCTATATTAACACCGTTTTCCTTAAAGTTATCTAAAATGATTTTTCCATAATGATCATCACCTACTCGACCAATCATGTACACTTCTGCTCCAAGCTTTGCAGCTGCTACCGCTTGATTTGCACCTTTTCCTCCTGGAACAGTTTTAAACGACTCTCCAAGCACTGTTTCTCCAGCACTTGGACGCTTGCTAGAAGTAACTACTAAATCCATTGATGAGCTACCAATAACCGAAATTTTCACCATGTTAATCAACCTTTCTTGTTGTATTTCGTTCAATAAACGTAACGGGTAATTCAATATGCTTATTTTGAACAATTTCTTTTTTAATATATTTTAATAGAAGTTTTGCTGCTTCTTTTCCCATTTCATAAGCGGGCTGCCTAATTGTTGAAAGAGCTGGAAATAACAGTTCACTTTGAGGTATATCATCGAATCCAACAATTTGTAACTCATCTGGAATTGATTTTCCCAGCTGTAACGCTTCACGTAAAATAGCTGCTGCCACAATATCGTTGCTGGCAATTACTCCATCCGTATTAGCATGCTTTTCAAACAGTTCTTTTGCCCATTTCTTTGCTTCATGAAATGAAAACGAAGTTGTATTCATCACTTGAAAGTCAACGTTTGCTCCGCTTAACGTTTCAAGTGCACCTTGAAACCGCTCTTGAGCTGGCTTTACGTTTGGAGGACCTTTTAATAAAGTAATTTGTTTGCTTCCTCTTTTAATAATTTCTTGTGCAGCAATTCTTCCACCTTCTCTTCCATCTGCATATACAGATGGATATTGGGGTGATGTACGGTCTAAAAAGACAACTGGAAAACCCAGTCTTTTATACGTTTCATCATCAGATATCGTTCTGGCTGTAATCATGCCTACAACGTGATTTTGAGTAAACGTATGTAAATAAGCCGCTTCTTTTTTTAAATCTTCATCACTATTTCCAAATAAAAGACGAAATCCTTGACTGTGCACTTCATCTTCAATACCGCGCGCAAGCTGTGGAAAGAATGGGTTCGTAATATCTGGAAGCAACAATCCAATCAAGCGTGACTCACGCTTATACAAAGATCGCGCTACTTCGTTTGGACTATAGTTTAGTAATGTAATTGCCTGCATTACTTTTTCTCTCGTATCTTCGCGTACATACCCTGTGCTATTAAGCACGCGAGAAACCGTTGCAACAGATACACCAGCATGCTTCGCTACGTCTCGAATTGTTACCATACGAACGCCTCCCTCCTTTATATGTAACCGTTTACAATGATAATATATCACGATTTTGCTTTGTTGACAATACAAATATTTTTACCAGTTCTCTTTCTCTTTAAAAAAACACATATATAATAGAAGAAACTCGGTTAGCTTATAGAGAGTATCTCTTATGTGCTTAATATACAGGTAGACAACATGAACAATAAAAGAGCGTCGCTTAGGAAAAAGCGACGCTCTTTATCATTCTTTTTTATTAAAAATCAAAGTTATCTGGGTCTGGACCAACGCGATGGTTTTTGTTTAGTTCATTAATCTTCGCCATATCTTCCTGAGATAATTCAAAGTCAAAGATTGATGCATTTTCAACGATGCGGTGCTCTTTAATAGACTTTGGAATTGTTACGATTTCGCTTTGTAAATCCCAGCGTAAGATGACTTGTGCTGTTGATTTACCATGCTTATCTGCAATCTCTTTCAATACTGCATTATCTAATAATTCACCTTGAGCTAACGGAGACCAAGCTTCAATTTGAATATCATTCTTTTTACAGAAATCACGAAGCTCTACTTGAGTTAATAATGGATGAAGCTCCACTTGGTTAACCATTGGCTTTATCTCAGCGTCTTTCATTAAATCTTCTAAGTGATGAATTTGGAAATTTGACACGCCGATTGCTTTTACTTTGCCATCTTTATATAGCTTTTCTAGCGCTCTCCAAGTGTCTTTATATTTGCCTTCTACCGGCCAGTGAATTAAGTATAAATCTAAGTAGTCAAGACCTAGCTTGTTTAAGCTTGTTTCAAATGCTTCTAACGTTGACTCATAGCCTTGGTCTGCATTCCATACTTTTGTTGTAATGAAAAGATCTTCACGTGGTACACCAGCTTCTTTAATAGCTTGTCCTACGCCCTCTTCATTTTCATAAATTTTGGCTGTATCAATACTTTTGTACCCTGCATTAATTGCCCATTTCACAGAGTCAATTACCTGCTGTCCATCTTCTACTTTAAATACACCTAGACCAAACCATGGCATTTCAACGCCGTTTGCTAACTTTGTTGTTGATTGTAAATTGTTCATTACCATTCATCCCCTCTATAACTGTATATTTGAATCACAAATTGTGAGTCATTGTGTGAGAAATTGCATCGGCACATTTTTTAACAAGCTTAGCGTGATACTCATCTTTATCGTGAGAAACACGACCAGAAGGACCCGAAAGTGCTACAGCAGCGATGACCTGCCCATTTTTTCGTACAGGCGCTGCAATACATCTTAAACCAATTTCCCCTTCTTCATTATCAACTGCATAGCCTTGTTCACGAATTTTATGTAGCTCGCCTTCCAAATCTGTGCGAGATGTAAGCGTTTGAGAAGTAAAGATTTCAAACGTTAGTTGTTCAATGATTTGATTTTGCACTTCTGCTGACTGATAGGCAAGAATACACTTCCCAATACCGTTTGCGTGAATTGCTTTTTTATTCCCTACTTCTGAATGTGTACGCGTGCTATAATATTCCCCGCTCACAACTTGAGTTGTCACCATTTTGTTACCGGAAATAACTCCCGCATAAATGGTTTCCTTTGTTTGTTGATTGAGCTGCTCCATTGGTGGAACAGAAAACCAGTTTAAATCGTAGCTGTTCCCACCCGATAGCCGTGACATGAGCACAGTCGAAACACGATAGCGGTGATCAGCCGTTCTTTCAATGAACTCGTTTTGTTCAAGCGTACTCACCAAGCGATACATCGTACTTTTATTGTATTGAAGCACATTCATCATTTCAGAAATTGTCATATTCGGCTCTTTTATCAGTAAAGAGAAGATATCTAATCCTTTTTTTAATGTACCCACTTCAGACATTTTAAGCTCCTCCTTTAGCCGAATGATAATTTCATTATAAATACCATATATATTTTTATCAAATAAAGAAACTCATTCTTTTTAAATTCCCTATAAAAGAGAATATAAAGAACTTCTACAATTGCTATTCCACGATTTTTACTAATTAAACGTGAAACCACTTGAATATTTTTACAAAAATTAGTATTATGTATCTTGTAATGCAAAATAGTAACATTTTTTAATCAACTATCTTATATTGCAAGATAGTTAAGGAGGAACGGCTTGTGTCTTCAACTCAGATGTTAAAAGGAATTTTAGAAGGCTGCTTATTAGCTATCATCTCAAAAGGCGAAACATATGGATATGAAATGATTGAAAAATTGGAAGCGCACGGTTTTCATATGGTCAGTGAAGGAAGCATCTATCCACTTCTTCTCCGTATGCAAAAAGAAAAGCTTATCACAAGCATCATGAAAGCTTCGCCTAACGGTCCAAAGCGAAAGTATTATACGTTAACACCTGAAGGACAACAAGAACTAAAGGACTTTCAAGAACGTTGGAATTCATTATCATACAGCGTTAATCAGTTAATGAACAACAAAAGAAAGAAAGGAGAATGAATATGACGTTATCAAAAGAAAGCACGGACTTCTTACAAAATTTACGCCTTTATTTGTTTTCAAGTGGAAAAAACGAAGAGGAAACAGAAGATATTATCCTTGAGTTATCTCATCATTTATGGGATGCGGAACAAGACGGCAAAAGTGTTCACCACATTGTCGGTCAATCCCCAAAAGCATATATGGAAAGTTTATCAAGTGAAATGAAGCCTGACTTAATGGGATGGTTAAAATACTTACCAATGATTATTTTAGGAGTATTTGCTTACAGCTTGCTTGGTGATGCCATTCACGGTAATATTGCGTATTCTGCCTACACACTTATTGGCATGCCTATTTTCATTATGGTTATGCTGCTTATTTTGCTAAGTCTCTTTCGTGTTGTGGCTGCTAGACAATTGTCAGGATTAGCTTTGCTAACTTTGTTTATCCCTTACAATTTATTATCGATTGGTGGGTTTGTTGCGCTTGTGTTCCTAGAGAAAAACACAGAAACAAAGCTTTTCGTGGTTTCCGGGGGCTTGTATTCGCTAAGTGGATTGTTAAGTGCACTAGTGGCTATTACATTCTTAGTAGCCATATCGATTTGGTCTAAAACATGGGTCAGTATTTTGATTCCTATTTTTCTTTATTTACCTGAAGTTGTTGTAGACTTTTTTTCAATGTCACAGTCTGCTGCGTTAGTAGTAAGCACACTTATTTCATACGGCGCTATTGGCCTTTACATATGGCTTGTAATGAGGAAATTGAATAAAGAAGCAGCGTAAAAAGCGGCTCATTTCGAGCCGTTTTTTTCAAATCTCTCTAACTGATCTAACTTCTTTTCTGCTGCTAATATTTCACGCTGTCGTTGTCCAAGTAAATCAAAATGAGGGTAGCCTGAACGATTATCAATATATTTAGACGGAATATTATATTTCTCCCCCCATTGAATGAGCTTTTCTATATCGCTGCAACCTACTTTTGTTACCGTTGTTGCACCTGGAAACCGATCATCGATCCAATAGTGAGTTAAAAATGCAACCTCTCCTCGATTCACAGCTTCCTTCCATGCGTATAACTCTTCACGCTTTAATCCAAATGCCATCGTGTCACCTTTTTTCTGTCATCTCATTTTCTGTTATATAACATATTTTAATATTGTTTATATCATATATAACAGAATTATATAAATATCTTCTAAATGAAAAAGTGTTTCTTTAATACATAAGCCTATCTTTTTATTATCTCAAAAAAAGATATTTCCGGAAAAATTGATGATTTTATGAGATATATATTCTTTTTTAACTTATTATCGTTATTTCACAATTATATATACTAGTTCTTCTCAGCTGCAACATCCATGCCTTTTACTTTTTCACGGCTAGATGAAATGTCGATATTTCTGAGTTTTTGTCATATAATCTAAATTTACTTTTTTTTCTGAAAACAATATAATGACGGTGTACAGGAACATCTATTCAATATGTTCCAAACTTAATTTAAAGGGGGTATTTTCATTGGCGATGAACGGAAGCTCGTTACAGAAAAACGAAGAACAACCTACCTCACCAGACTATACGAAAATTGTTCAATCTCCATCTTTTCAACAGCTCTTAAAAACAAAACGGAATTTCATTTTACCATTATCACTATTTTTCCTAGCTTTTTATTTTACACTACCTATTTTAACAGCTTATTCTAACGTATTAAATCAACCTGCTTTTTTATCAATGACATGGGCATGGGTATTTGCTTTTGCTCAATTTATTATGACGTGGACACTGTGTATTCTTTATACACGTCGTGCAGCTAAATTTGATGAATTAGTTGAAGTAATTAAAGCTGAAGCTCGCTAAAAAAGGAGGATCTGTTAATGAATGCTCTTGCATTTTCACTATTTCTTGTAATTGTTGGATTAACGCTCGTAATCACATACTTAGCTTCTAAACGAACCAAAACTTCCAGTGATTTCTATACGGCTGACGGAAGTTTAACAGGTCTACAAAACGGAATGGCGATTGCTGGAGACTATATGTCTGCCGCATCATTTTTAGGTATCGCAGGAATGGTAGCGCTTTCTGGATTTGATGGTTTCTTTTACAGCATTGGATTTTTAGTTGCTTACCTTGTTGTTTTGTATGTTGTGGCAGAACCACTGCGTAATCTTGGAAAATATACAATGGCTGATATGATTGCCGCACGATTTGACCAAAAGAAAGTTCGCGGAGTTGCGGCTTTAAATACCATTACGATTTCAATCTTTTATATGATTGCACAGCTTGTAGGCGCAGGCGCACTTATTCATTTATTACTAGGAATTGACTACGTCTACTCCGTGTTAATTGTTGGTGTTTTAATGACGATTTACGTTGTATTTGGCGGTATGACAGCAACAAGCTGGGTTCAAATTGCCAAAGCTATTTTATTAATGATTGGGACGTTTATTATTTCCGTGATTGTGTTTGCAAAGTTTGATTTTAGCATCGTAAAAATGTTTTCAGAGATGAAGACGGCAACACCTCTTGGCGAAGGCTTTTTAAACCCTGGAAACAAGTTTACCAACCCACTGGATATGATTTCTTTAAACTTAGCCTTAGTACTTGGTACTGCAGGATTACCTCATATTCTTATCCGTTTCTTTACGGTAAGGGACGCAATTACAGCAAGAAAATCCGTTATTTATGCAACATGGATTATTGGTGCGTTTTACATTATGACCATCTTCTTAGGATTCGGTGCTGCAGCCTTTGTTGGATACGATGAAATTGTTGCGGCAAACGCAGCTGGTAACATGGCTGCTCCGCTATTAGCCCAAGTTTTAGGCGGAGATTTCTTATTTGCTTTTGTATCAGCCGTTGCGTTTGCAACGATTTTAGCAGTTGTTGCGGGGCTCGTTTTATCAGCAGCTTCAGCTTTCGCACATGACTTCTATAGCCATATCGTTCGTCGCGGTGAAGCAACGGAAAAAGAACAGGTTGTTGCGGCACGCTGGGCGTCAATTGGTGTATCAATTGTCTCCATTATTCTTGCATTATTTGCTCAAAATATGAACGTAGCCTTTTTAGTAGCACTTGCCTTTGCAGTAGCTGCTAGTGCAAACTTACCAATCATTTTATTTACGATTTTCTGGAAACGATTTAATACAACAGGTGCCGTAACGGGTATGCTTGTAGGCTTACTAAGCTCTCTGATTCTTGTAGCAATTAGCCCGAACGTTTGGTCACCGGAAGCAGGAGCAGCCATCTTTGTTGGAGAACCTCTCATCACGCTCACTAACCCAGGCATCATTTCAATTCCGCTTGGGTTCTTAGCTGCTATTATCGGCACGCTTGTTTCAAGTGAAAAAGCGGATGCGAAGAAGTTTGATGAAGTACTAGTAAAAGCAAACACAGGCATGGGCATTCAAGGTCCTGTAAAGCATTAATAATAAACAAAGAGACTGAGACATAAGTAGTTCAGCTTCTACTATACCTGAACGATTGAGAGTTCATAACTTTTAATCGTTCAGGTTTTTTTGGTTGTGAAAACAATGTTGGAAACAGGGTGGAAGGGAACGTAGGACACTCGACTCCTGCGGGAAAGAGAGGGAAAACGGAGATCCTGCAGCGCAAGCGAGGAAGCTCAGGTTCCTCCCCGCGGAAAGCGAGTGACCGTAGCGCAATGGAACGAACGTGTTGAGACAAATCAAAGAGATGGGAACAGCGAGTGTTCGTCTTTTAGAAGCCATCATTTTGTTATGTCCCAAACTCTTTATGCTTATAGCACTGCAATGATTTTCCCTGTCATAGTGCGACTAGCTAACTGTGCTAGTGCTTGTAGAACCTCATCTAAAGAAATAGTTTTCTCAACAAGCGGATCTAGCTTTCCTTCTTTCACAAGCTCTAACATGTTATCGCCCATTTTCTTTAGAGCTGCTTGCTCGTGACGATTAGCTGATTGATGAGCACTGCCTAATGCAACTTGATGAAAAGAAAGTGGATGTGCAAATGAAATGGCGCTATTCACATCAGGTGGACCTGCAATAAAAGCGATTTGCCCGTTAAACGCAAGTGCTTCTAGTGCCTTGTTTGCATTTTCTCTTCCAACCGTGTCAAGCACAGCATGAACACCTAATCCATTTGTAATAGCAAGAGTTTCTTTCACAAAATCTTCTTCTTTATAATCAATGGCGTAATCTGCACCTAATGATTTCACATACTCATGATTTTTTTTAGAAACTGTTGTGATGACAGTTAAACCTGCCTGCTTAGCAAGTTGAATGGCAACCCCCCTACTCCACCTGCTCCGGCATGAATTAAAATGAACTGACCTTCCTCAATATGAAGCTTAGAGAATAGCGCTTGGTATGCAGTGTAGACAGCACAAGGTAGCGGCTGCTGCCGCTTCAAATGATACGCCTTCTGGGATAACAGATACCGTATGAGCTGTTGTGACAGTATACTCAGCAAAACCGCCTTTTTTCGTTAGATCTCCGTGATACACAACGCGGTCACTCACTTGAATATTGGTTACGTTCGCACCTACTTCTTCAACAACACCAGCTACGTCTAATCCTAAAATATGAGGATATGACCAGCTTGGATTTCCACCCGTTGCAGTCTTATAATCAACAGGGTTTAGCGCCGTAGCATGCACTTGCACAAGCACTTCTCCTTCACCAGGCACAGATTTTTTACTGTTTCCAACCTGCATTTGTTCCCATTTCCCTTTTCCCTCTAACAATAAAGCTTTTATCTTAGTAAGCTCCGTCTGAATACGTTAGCTCATAACTATGCGTATAGATTTCGATTAAATTGCCGAATGGATCTTCACAGTACACCATTTTGTAAGGCTTCTCGTTTGGATAATACTCACGAATTGGCATACGCTGCTTTCCACCATGAGCAACAATTTTTTCTGCAAGTCCTTCAATATCAGGGTCTTGAACGCAGAAGTGGAAAATACCAGTTTTCCAAAATTCAAAGTTATTTTCAGGCGTTTCATTTTGAAGAAACTCAAAGATTTCTACACCGATTTTATCTCCTGTTGCTAAGTGTGCAATACGAAACTTCCCCCAGCCTGATCCAAAAACATCCGTACACATTTGTCCAATTGCACTGTCATCTTCTACAATTTCAGATGGCTCCATAATGACGTACCATCCTAGTACTTCCTTATAAAATTTAACGGCTTCGTCCAAATTAGGAACAGAAAGCCCGATATGTGAAAATGAACGTGGATATGGTTGATTCATTTTTGTTTCCTCCTTCATATTTAAGATTGGTTTCAGTATAATGGAACCACCTATTCATGACTAGACGGCACTTTCGTGTAACCAGGTTACCAACTCGTAACCCTATTGACGAATTCATTCAATAGATTGTCCAACTAGTATGCTTCTATTACGTTACATAAGGAGAGATAAAGTTGAAAACCACAAAATACAATATTCCTGTCGAAGCCACGCTTGAAGTAATCGGTGGCAAATGGAAGGTTGTAATTCTTTGTCACTTAAAAGAACAAACACTTCGATTCAGCGAGCTACAGCGCATCATTCCAAATATCACAAAAAAAATGCTCTCCCAGCAGCTTAGAGAGTTAGAACATGACGGCATTATTAAACGTACTTTATATGATGAGATTCCACCTAAAGTCGAGTATTCGCTAACGGATGAAGGAGAGACCCTTCGAGAAGTGTTAGATTTGATGTGCTCATGGGGAAATGCACGCATTGAGAAAGATCCAAACGCCGTGAATTTGTATAAAGAACATGAAAAGAAGCTTAGCCATTAGGCTAAGCTTCTTTCATTAAGCTGTTGCTTCTTCATCTTCATTTACTTTGCGAAATTTTCGTGCATTCAAGCTGAAGATAATAATTGTTAAGATAATAAACACCAGCGCAAATATTCCTAGCACGCCCGCTTGACTCCAAGCAAACCCATAGTCATTACCAACCGAAATAATTTCACGGAATCCGCGAATCGCATACGTCATCGGTAAGAACGGATTAATTACTTGGAAAAATTCTGGCACTAGCGCTTTTGGGAACGTTCCAGAGCTTCCTCCGATTTGAAGGAGAAGCACAATAAACGTTAAGAACTGCCCTACTTTACCTAAAGCTGTTGTTAAGAATAACACCAGCGTAAAGAACGTTAAGCCTGTAATAATGGTGAACACATAAAATCTCCACACGCTTGTCACATGTAAATCAAGTCCCCACAGCAGTGCTGTTGCTACAAGAATCGATTGGAAAATTGCCATAAACCCAATTACGCTAAACTTACTTAAGAACCAAGCAAAGCCAGACGTTGGTGTAATCGCTGGATCTTTTAATGAGTAAACAGAAGAGAACATAAGCGCTCCTGCGAATAATCCAATACATAGAATGTATGGTGTTAAGCCCACTCCGTACTTATCTACATTGTTCTGTTTGTCAGCTTGCAAGTCAGTTGGACTAGCAAACATGCTGTACGTTTTATCGTTTGGATTCACTTCTTTGGCATCATTTGCTCCTTCTTGTAGAGAAGAATGAAGCTCACTTGTACCGTCTGCTAAATCGGATGACCCATCATAAAGCTTATTCGAACCATCTTGTAAATCTTTCGAACCATTTACAAGCTTCTGTCCACCTTTATTCAGTTCATCTAAACCATCTGCTAACTTGCCGCTTCCTGTTTCCGTTTTTTGGATTCCTTCTTTTAGGTCACCCGTTGCGTCAACAAGCTTGTTAGCTCCACTATTAATGGTTTCCATACCACTATTAAACGTTGTGAACTTTTCGTTAAAAGTTCCAAACTTTTCATTGAACGTTTTCTCGCTAGCTGCTAATTTAGCTGCCCCATCGTAAATCTGTGACTGTCCGTCAGAAATTTTACCGATAGCACTTTGAATGTCCTGACCACCTTTTGAAAGCTCTTGTAAACCATTTGCCAATACTTGAACCTGATCAACTTTTGCTTTCAATTCTTTAATCTGCTCTTGCTGCTGCTCCATAAACTGCTGGTTAGACAACTCGTTAATATCAGCAATTAATTTTTGTTTTTGGTCATCTGGAATCGATTCATTTTCATTAATTGAAGTAATAAGCTGCTGCTTTTTCGTATCAAATGATTGACGAACAGAATCAATTTTCTCTTTAAGAGCTGCGGCTTCTTTTTGCTTAACCGCAATTTCATTGGCTACTTCATTGACTTTGGTATTAGCTTCATTCAGTCCTGATACGAACTCAGGAAGCTTCCCTTCTAACTCTTTCGTCCCAGTTTGCAGTTCACCTAACTTTTCTTGCAAAGTTCCTGCACCTGTTTCTAATTGCTTAGACGCCGTATATAATTGATCAGAGCCTTCTTGTAGTTTCTTTGCTCCATCGGCGGCTGTTCCAATTCCTTTTGCTAACTCTCCTTGCTTCTCATTAATTTGTGTTGCGCCCTCTAAAAGCTTGACGGTTGCGCTATGCAGATCTGTTGCACCTTTATTCGCATCACTAATTCCATCTGCTAATTTTTCCACGCCATCTTCAAACGCAACTGTACTTTCTGCTAATTTTTTCAAATTATCGCGAAGCGTTTTGGAACCATCTTCAATTTTTCCAGCACCGTCGCTTGCTTCTTGAAGACCATCCGCCACTTCTTTGAAGCTATCAAATACAGTTTCCGCGTACTGCTTCGTTACTTCCTCTTTTATTTGTTCATTGATTTTTGTTACTGCGTTTGAACCAATCTGTGCACCGGAATAGTTTTTACCAGCGTTCGTATGGTAGACAAACTTCATTTTCTTTGGATCTTCGTCCATTAAAGTTGTTGCGTTTTCAGAGAAATTACTTGGCAGTTCTAGGACGAGATAATACTTTTCATTCTTTAAGCCTTCTAGCGCTTCTTCTTTATTCGTAAAACGCCAGTCAAACGTATCGTTATCCTTTAAATTTTCAACAAAATCATCACCGACGTGAAGTTCTTTCCCATCTAGAGTAGCGCCTTTGTCTTCATTGACAACGGCTACAGGAATTTGATCTGTTTTTCCATATGGATCCCAATAAGCTGATAAAAAAATCACATTATATAAGAACGGAACGAATAATAAGCCCACAATAATTAAGATATTCATCGGCTTTGAAATAATGGATTTCCATTCTCCCTTCAGCATATTCATCGTTAAATCCCCCAATAGCTTTTCAGTTAAATTGACTATTTGACTAAAAAACAAATACAGTCATTAAGTTCTGATTAATGTTATCATATTCACAAACAGTAGGTCAATTACAATTTATTAATTTTTTTCTTCTTATTTAATATAGAAAACGAATTTCTATATATTTTTTGTTAGGCACCATTATTTTATTCCCAGTTAGAACATAAAAAAACGAAAAAGAGTTTGGGACATAACAAAATGATGGCTTCTAAAAGACGAACACTAGCTGTTCCCATCTCTTTGGTTTGTATCAACACGTTCGTTCCATTGCGCTACGGCCACTCGCTTTCCCGCAGGAGTCGAGTGACCTACGCTCCATTCCACCCTGTTTCCAACATTATTTTCACAATCAACCAAAAAAACCTGAACGATTAAAAGTTATGAACTCTCAATCGTTCAGGTATAGTAAGGACTGAACTACTTATGTCTCAGTCTCTTTTTTATTAGTTTGTCAAATCTATAAACATATCCTCTGGCTTGGGTTCTTTTTTAATTAAACTAGAATCCTTTAACCACTTCGCTGTTTCTTCCCAAGACTTATTTGTCTGACTTCCAAAGCCTTTAGCTGACTCCATCTTTGGAAGTAAGATATCCAAACTTTGTTTTTCTACTCCTTCCACTAGTGGAAAATTCGCTTTGTCTTGATTGCTTAATAGAATATCAAGAGCTTCATCCGGATGTTCATTCATGAATTCATAGCCCTTTGTTGCCGCTTTCCAAAAAGCACGAATTGATTCTTCATCTTTTTCCCATGTATGATCACTTGTTACGGCTACTAGCTCGTAATAATTGGGAACACCATAATCGGTTGGATTAAAATAGCGTGTATCATATCCTTTGTCTTTTAAAACAGGAACTTCATGGTTAATATAAGCCCCGATTACCGCGTCGACTTTTTTGGTTACAACTGAAGACCCTAATTCAAAGCCTACGTCAGCCATTTTTACCTTGTCCGGATTCCCTCCGTCCGTTTTGATCATCTTTTTCAGCAGAGCTTCATTTAAAGGAATTCCCGTATAGCCTACCGTCTTGCCTTCTAAATCTTTTGGGCGTTTAACAGGACTTTCGTCTAAAAACACAACGTGATTTAACGGAGAACGGACAATAGCTCCTACTGACTTCACCGGAACGTTTTCGTTGGCTCTTGCCATTACGACATCTGGCTGATAGTAAAAACCTAACGTGACTTTACCCGTAGCCGCTAGATTTAACGGGTCGGTTGGGTTGGCAGGATATTGAATATCTACCTTTACACCTTCTTCTTCAAAATAACCTTTTTCTTGTGCTACGTATAAAAAGCTATGTACAGCGTTTGGATACCAATCGAGCATCACCGTTACTTCCTTTAAATCTTTTTTATTAATTGATGAGCTTGTAGCGTCTTTCCCACAAGCTGCCGTTACTACTACTAAAAGCAGCAGTGATAAACTAACTAGCCATTTTTTCATTTAAATTTCCTCCACTTCAGTGATTTACGTTCAATCCATGTAATGCCAATAAAAGAGATGATGCCGATAAGGGATAACACAACGATTGGAGCGAATACACCAGCCCCATCAAACTGTGTCATCATCCGTCGACTGAAATAACCTAAACCGGCTTGTGCACCGAGCCATTCACCGATCGCAGCGCCAATAACGCTTAAGGTTACCGCTACTTTTAAACCTGAATAAAAATGAGGTAAAGCGGCTGGAACACTTAGCTTCATAAAAAGATCTCGTTTAGTCGCTCCCATCGTTTTTAAAAGTTCAACGTGTTCACGTCTCGTTGAGCGAAGACCATCAAACGTGTTAACGGTAATGGGGAAAAACGTAATTAAGACCGTTACAACTACTTTGCTCCAGATTGAATAGCCAAACCAAAGTACAAAAATAGGCGCTAGCGCTATGATTGGAATGGTTTGCGAAGCTACTAACATAGGATAGATAGCCCGCTCAATGGTTTTGTTGTTATTCATCCAAATCGCAACCACCACGCCTACAACAATTGAAATGGCTAAACCTATTAAAATAATCCGTAGCGTTGAAGGTAAATGTTCAATGAACAGCACATCTTTTAGCTCCCATATTCTCACGCACACCTCAACTGGAGATGGTAAAATAAAGGGCATCGCCACAACATAAGCGATAACCTGCCAAATAAGCAGCAACATGAGCGTTAAAATAATAGATGAACTCCACTCTTTTACCTTCTTCATGCATCCACCTTCATTCTGAGCTCTTCCATCAATTGATGCTTTAGCTTTACAATCTCTGGTCGATCTATATCCTGCAGAGACCTTGGCCTTTCAAGAGGTACCTTGACCTGCTGAAATTCCTTTAAAGGCTGCTTATCAAAGATAAAGATTCGATCTGATAAAAACAGCGCTTCCTGTACATCATGGGTGATAAACAAAATGGTTTGCTTACGCTTTTGCCACTGTTCAAGCAGCCACTCCTGCATGGATAGACGAGTAATGGCATCCAAGGCACTAAACGGTTCATCTAGCAAAAGTACGTTTGACCCGCTTAGCACGCTACGAAGAAACGAAACCCGCTGCTTCATTCCTCCTGATAAATTGGCAGGAAATCGATGTTCATACCCTTCTAACCCAAATTCACTTAGCAGCTCTTTTACTTGTGTATATGCTTTTCCCTTCGCTACTCCTTTTAACTCTAAAGGTAAAGCAGCGTTATCTAGAATCGTCCTCCAAGGTAAAAGAAGATCTTCTTGGGGCATGTATCCCACATGACCCAATCTACTATGATGCTGCTGACCATTAATTAAAATCCTTCCCGTCTGCTCTATCTCTAACCCGGTAATGAGTCGAAAAAGCGTGCTCTTTCCTGAACCGCTTGCACCAACAATGCTGACAAACTCTCCTTCTTTAATATCAAAATTAAGAGATTCTAAGATTGCTCCTTTGCTTTCTTCATATGAGAAAGTCACCTTTTCAAACTCCAAAGCTTTTTTATACATGAACAGGCCACATCGCTTTTTCATAAGCCATATCCCAGAATAAGTATTCAAAGCGCGTCGTATTAATAAAGATTTCTTCTAGCTTGTTAAGCTCTGCTTCTGATTTTCCTTCTGCTAGCTGATCCATTAGATCGATGCACCAAGTCGCAAGCTCACCAAATTCAGCTGAGCTGTACATGTGAATCCACTCACTATAAAGCTCATGAGCTGCTCCAGGCTGAGTGGAAAGCTCTTTGCCAATTTCCCAATAGCTCCACATGCACGGGAGCAGTGCGGCAACAAGCTCAGCTAGCGTTCCGTTTTGAGAAACGTGAAGCATATAGTGCGTGTAAGCAAGCGTTGTTGGCGCGGGCTCTGCTGTTTCTAGTTCTTCAGGAGTAATTAAAAAACGTTTTGCATATTGTCTATGTAGCTCCATCTCTTCGTTGATCGTTGAATGTAATAACGCTGCAAATTTCCCCATCGTTTGAACATCTGTTGCTTTTACTGCTCCAAGTGCAAATAGCTTTGCATAATCAATTAAATACACGTAATCTTGTACCATATAAAAGCGAAACTTCTCTTGCTCTAACGTCCCTTCTCCCATCCCCTTTACAAAGGGATGCTCATGCGTTTGCTTCCAAATAGGCTTTACTTTTTCATATAAACGTTCACTGAATCTCATTAGGCACTCTCCTTTTTTGTATGTAGCCACTCATAAATAAACTGAACCATCACTTTCGTGTAATCGAGTAATTGATCAACGGACAGCTTTTCATTAACAGCGTGTGCTTCCGTTAATTCGCCTGGGCCATAAATAACTGTAGCTATACCTGCATCAGCTAGCCAGCCACCGTCCGTAACCGTTGGAGAAACGTTGACTTTCGCTTCTTTCATTGTCACTTCTCTATGAGCACTGACTAACGAGTGAACTGCTGGGTGATTTCTATCTACTTCAAATGCAGGGAAAATTTCACCTCTATCTTCAATCATTGATGTTCCTCCCCACTTAAACGTTGGGAGATTTTCTCTTAGCCACCGATCTGCTTTTGCAACCTGTAACAGATGGTCTTCTACTTCTTTCGCTACTTCTTCATACGATTCATTTGGATAATAATGAACGGTCACCCACAGCCTGCACTCATCTGCGATAAACGCTGCGTGGCGACCACCTTCAATAACCGCTGGATTTATTGTATTTGTTCCAGGCGGAAAGCCAGGGTAGCTTTTGACAACAGCCCAGTGGCGCTCTAACTCTTGTAGTGCACCAATTAATTTCATCATTTTTTCAATTGCACTGGCTCCCAACAAACCGCCGCCGGCATGAATCATTTGTCTTCTTGTGGCATCATGATATGTTTGCTTACTTTTCACAGTTATCCACCCGGTAATGACTCCACCTTGACCTTGGATTTGCAAATCACTTGTATCAACCACAACCGCAAAGTCTGCGCTATATCCTCGCTTGCAGCATTCAAGGGTACCTGCCTCTCCAACCTCTTCACCGATAACTGACTGAAACACTAAATCACCAGGAAACTCCACTCCAGCTTCACGTAGAAGCTTAATAGCAAACAGCGCACCAGCGAGTCCGCCTTTCATATCGGCAGCGCCTCTCCCCGTAATAAATTCTTCACCGCACCTCGCTTGAAACGGATCAGCATCCCATCCTTCGTCTTCGTTAACAGCTGCAACATCAATATGTCCATTAATAATCAAGCTCTGGTACCCACTTCGATTTGTTCCCTTTAATGTTCCAACAACGTTAGGATCATTTGGATACACGTCCCACATATCTGTTTCAAAACCATAGCTTTCCAACAGCCGCGCAATATAGCTCTGCGCTTCTTTTGTATTACGTGCAGGTGGTGCTGGTGTTTTGTAAGATATGAGCTTGGTCAAAAGTTCAATAAGCTCATCTCGTTTGTCATCTACTTGCTTTACTACATCCGTAATATTCATACCAATTCCCTCCTTCTAAACCACATAAAAAAGCGCTTCTTTTCATAGAAAAGAAGCGCTTGAATATACACATGTATCCCTCTTACATCACGTAAAAGTCATAGATGTAGCACACAATACCTCTTTCCTACGCTAGTATTACCTAGTTCAGGTTATAAGGGTTAAGACAAGCGTCTCTCTCAGCTTTGAAAAGCACCCCTAGTGGTTTGATAATGACTATTTTTTTGTAAAACTATCTGATTATTACCTCTATTAGTTGTACCACACTACCTTATATAGTTCAATACAATTTGCAGAATTCTAATTTGACCTTCAAAGCCACAATAGCGTTATGTTTAATTCTATCGGATGCCTACCAAGTATAGAAGACTAGGGACGAGCTATTCAGCTTAGAATCCCTCCTTTTCTATACTTACTTCTTTTGACAAGTTGGACAGTAATACAACCGCCTCGTATTCCGTTCCCAAAAATACACTTAGAACCATAGAAAGTGGAGCTAATGCTAGCTTCACTTTTTTAATGACTTACCTGTTCAATTACTTCTTGCAACGACTTCTCTTTCATAGAGGCAATGCGTAAGTGATACGTTTCAAACGTCAAATGTGCAGAGAGACGATTCGGCACAATTACACATTGTAAACCCGCAGCAATCGCAGCTTTTGCACCGTTGGCTGAGTCTTCAAAAGCAATGGCTTCAGAAGGTTTTACGCCTAGCTTTTCAACTGTTTGCTTATAAAGAGCTGGATCTGGCTTAACTTTTTCCACGTCGCCACGCGTTTGCATCACTTCGAAATGACCAAGGAGATCTAATTCCTTTAAAAACGACGTAACCCATGCACGGTCTGAACTGCTAGCTAAACCAATTTTCAGTCCTAATTCTTTCGCTTCTTTTAAATACTCAAGAACGCCTTCACGAGCTGCAAGCTGCTTCATTTTTTCTCGGTGACGCTTTAATGACTCTTTTGCAATTTCTTCCTTCGTTAATTCACGACCAAACTGCTCATATAAAAAGTCGTAAAGCGCTTTAGTATCCGTTCCTATATAAGACGCAAACTCTTCAATTTTCAAATGTACGCCACGAGGTTCTAGCATATCGCAGTATACTTCATACCAAACTGATTCTGTATCTACAATTAATCCATCAAAGTCAAACACAATTGCTTTAATCATCTTTCATACCGCCTTTATATCTCAATTCTAGTTAATATCCTATCACGTTCTTATGAGTAGGGCTACAAATGTATATTTCAGCTAGCACATCGACATATGGATATCATTTGCATTTTTTCATTTCTTTACGCTCAACTTTTCTATTTCAGTTGATGAGCAAACAATACCCCCTATATAATTAAGGTACATTTTGAACTATAGGTTCATTTTATCGAACTGTATGCACAAAAAGTTTAGAGAGCATTTACTCTTTTCCATCTCTATAGAAGGAGGAACGAACAATGAAACAAGAAGTAATTCCGGTAACTGAGATACCAAACTAACGCTGTTAGATCCACCTGATCACCGTAAAGCACGCTCTTTACTTTCTGCTGCTTTTACACCACGTAGCTTAAAGAACTGGGAGCCACGCATTCGTCAAATTGCTGCTAATCTTGTCAAAGACATCGAAGTGAATACAACTGTAGATATTGTCGAAGTTTTTGCATCGCCTTTACCTAGCTACGTGATTGCAGATTTATTCGGCGTACCGATTGAAGACCGTCACCAGTTCAAACATTGGATAGACGTATTATTTCAACCTTACGATAAAGAGCTCCTTCATGAACTCGAACAAGAAAAACAACAGGCAGCTAAAGAATATTTTGAATATCTCTATCCACTTGTCGTTCAAAAACGTTCAAATCTTGCAGATGACATTATTTCGGATTTAATTCAAGTCAATATAGATGGAGAAGGTTTCACAGACGAAGAAATTGTTCAAACAACCATGCTCTTACTTGGAGCTGGTGTTGAAACAACAAGCCACGCTCTCACAGGAGCACGGCTTCTCTTATTTTTTCGCAACAATTAAAACGGATTCTGCTTGAAACGATTGAATGCTTTTACCGTCTGTTTGAATATGAAAGAACGTTTTCAGTTCACTTGAAGCACGCAGCATCTTTTCTATGAGCTCTTGCTTATCGTTTAGCGGTACTTTCATCATTTCACACCAATCATCAAACAGAAATGTTTTTGGAAAGCGCGTCATTAGCTCAATTGTGAAGCCCGCTCCCTCTAACATTTTAAACCACTCTGTCTTTTTATAAGCACGCTTATGGCTAGGATCTCGCTTCTTTTCCACTTCGTTATAAAAAGTATCATATGCGTCGCTTTCTGGCGCCACGTTATCCACGACTATAAACGCTCCGTCTTTCTTTAATACCCGAGCTGATTCGTTAACAAAGCTTTGCACATCGGTAAAGTGATGAGGAGCGATTCGGCACGTTACGAGATTAAACGCTTCATCTAAAAACGGTAGTTTCTCTGCTTCACCCTGGACAAACGATACGTTCTCATGACCGTTACTTTTGATAAATTCTTCTGCATAAAGGAGCATTTGTGGAGTAAGATCAAAAGCTACTACCTCACCAAATAAACCGGCAAGCTTATTAGCTACGTGGCCTCCACCCGTTGCGATATCCAAGGCTTTTTCTCCGGCATAATCAGCCGCTACTTCTGTTAAGAAAGCTAAATCAGCTCCTTTGGAATGGCCTTTGCTTTTCACATAGTTTTTAGCATTGCTGCCAAATTGACTCACCACTAGCTCTTTTTCATGATTCATTTCCCACCACTACCTCTCTTCATAAGTCAGCTATTACCTTTCTTGAACCTTAGCATGAGCATGAACTTTCTGCTCCCCAACCTGATAGAACCATCTAAAGATTGGTGGTAATAGCAGCGAAACAATTAAAATACGAAATACTTGAACAGCTACAACAAACGGTGCATCTGCTCCTAGTACAACAGAAGTGGTCGCCATCTCCGCAACTCCTCCTGGAGCAAAAGCAAGTGCTGTTGTAATAAATGGTATGCCTCCAACCTCAGATACGATATATGCACATAGAAACATCGTACCAATTAACACAATTGTGCTAATAAAAGCCACTCCAATCGTTCGCTTCATACCCTGAAACATATCAGCGTGAAAACGTGAACCAATGCTTGTCGCAATGATTACTTGCGCAATAATTAAGACAAGATGTGGCCACCACGCTGTTAAGTTATAGCCTGCAATCGCTGAGCCTGCTACTTGCATGATGCCTACCGTCAGCATCCCTCCAACAAGCCACGGAGCCGGAAATTTGAAACGCTTGCCAATTAGGTATCCAATAAATGCTGCAAAGACTAATACAAATGTCCATGATACTGACTCTAAACTAAAAGAAAAAGCTGCCTTAGAGGGTGCTGCTACTGTTGCTTGTTCTCCTAACGATGAAACCAGAAGTGGAACCGTAAGCACAACAAGGAATACGCGCATAATTTGAACAACGCTTACCGTTGCAGTGTTTGCTCCCACCTCTTCTGCAATCCCTGGCATGGCACTTAGTCCACCAGGAGCTGTACTGAACAAGCTTGTTAACAAATCATTTGAGGTGAATTTAAAAAGAATAAACCCAGAGCCTAATGAAAATAAAATAGAGATTAATAAAATGATAGATACAGGAAGCCAATTATCTACAAATGTGCTGACAACCGTTAGATTAATTTGTTGCCCCAGCTCAATTGCTAGAATAAGCTGACCGATATACAGCCAAACCTTTGGCATTCCTTTAGAATTCGAAGGAACCTTCAAAAATTGAGGACGAGTAATTGCTAAAGTTGTTGCCACAATAAGTGTTCCAATCATCCAGCCGATTGACATTCCTAATGAAGACAATAACAGCCCGCCTAAAGCGCTTAGTATAATCAATAAAAGCGTAGATGAAAAAGATAATGTTGCTTTCATTTCAAATCCTTCTTTCTATTTTTGCTACGATTACTTTGTCAGTTAAAAAACAAAACAAGCGGTTTAAGTCCCCTTGCTCTTACGCATAAACTTTACGTTTTCTATCTATCTAAACTATAGTATACTTTTAGAGATAATTGAAATATCGGATTTGTATGTAGAAAGATAAAAAAAATTAATGCCTGAATAAAGGAGGAAGACATGGACGATCGCGATTGGCTCATTTTACAGCTTTTATACCAAGAGAAAAACATCACAAAAGCTGCAAAACTACTTTATATCTCACAACCAGCCCTGACGAACCGCCTGCAACAGATGGAAAAAGAATTTGGTGTACAGATTGTTAACCGTGGGCGCAGAGGTATCCACTTTACACCTCAAGGAGAATATTTAGCAAAATCTGCTGATAAAATGATTGCGCATCTCCAGCACATAAAAGACCACGTCTTAAATATGGGCGATAAATTAACAGGCACACTAAGGCTTGGCGTCTCGAATTTCTTCACAGATTATAAATTACCCGGACTCTTGCGTTTGTTTAAAGATAAGTATCCGGATGTTGAATTTAAAGTAACAACCGGCTGGAGCAGCGACGTTGTAAACCTCCTGCATCACCAAGATGTTCATATTGCTTTTGTAAAAGGTGATTATAACTGGCGCAACGAAAAGCGGCTTATCTTTGAAGAAACGGTGTGTATTGCTTCAAAGACACCGATCGAGCTAAACGATCTTCCGCGTCTACCTCGCATTGATTATCATCAAGACCGCTTTTTGAAAACAGCTGTCGACCATTGGTGGAGCGAAAATTTCAATCAGCCTCCAAGCGTCAGCATTCACGTAGATAAAGCAGATACATGTAAAAAGATGGTAGAAAACGACCTTGGTTACGCAATGCTTCCCCACATGCTAGTTGAAGATGTTGAAGGGCTTCACGTCATTCCGATGCAAAACGAAGATGGGACTGCTTTACTTCGAAAAACGTGGATGTACTTTCATGAGGAGTCACTTGAAATTAAAATTGTAAAAGCATTCATTGAGTTTATTGAAGAGATTGATTTGCATGATATTCATTAAACAAGTAAGAAGCTATATGAAGTCATATAGCTTTTTTACTTGCCGCTCATTAATTCTTCATATAGCTTACTTTGTCTTTCCAAAAACACAGAGGCACCGCTGCTGTTTTTATAAAAAGGATAAAAATCATTTTCTTTTAAAAGCTGTTTCCACGCCTTCGTATTGACCATTTTGTATATGGCTTGATTCCAGTAATCAATTTCTTCTTGCGTCATATTTGGTGGACCCATTAATCCTCTCCAATGGCTAAAAACAACGTCAATTCCTTCTTCTTTCCACGTTGGAACGTCATTAAATTCTGCTAAGCGCCGCGGAGCTGAAACGCCCAAAATCCGAACATCCCCTCGCTCATACGCATCCTTCGCTTCTGATAACGACATAGGAGCTACTTGAACTTCATTCTCTTGGAGCGCGTCCAGCACGCCATGGCTACTTCCATATACGTAAAAAGCTAAGCGAGACGTTTCAACTTTTGCTTTTTGCGCTGCTTGCACAAACGACAAATGATCATCATTACCTAACCGAGGGGATAATCCAATCTTTAATGGATGATGATTTTCTTTTAAAGCATCCATCAAGCTCTTCATTGTCATAATGGAGGAAGAGGCTGGAACAACGATGACTTCCCATTCGGTTGCCAAAATCGCAAGAGGCGTAAAGTTTTTATACGTTAGCTGACTTTGCCCCAGTAAATGATTCGTAATCAATAAGCTAGAGTTACCTGAAATGACGTTTCCCCCTTCAAGTTGCTGTACATAACGCCACGCTTCTTCTCCTTGACTTTGTGTTTTATTGACAACAGAAACAGGTACATCCATTACTTCTTGTTGTAACACGTGCTGCATGGTCCTAGCGGTTAAATCCGCTCCACCTCCAACCGCTCCTGGGGCTACTAATTCTATGTGATCAAAGTGCACATTTTGATCATGATTACTACAGCTCATTAACACAAGTATTATGCTTACTAAACTAATCCACTTCTTCATATAATTCATCCTGACCTATGTCAAATGATACTTTCGCTCTGGTCGACCAACAATGCCATAATCATACTGAACATGACATTCTTGCACAGATACTAAATATTCTAAGTAACGACGAGCCGTCGTTCGAGATACGCCCATCTTTTTGCCCATTTCTTCGATTGTAATACCTTCTGTGAGGCCTTTTAAAATAGCTTTCACCTGCTTTAACGTGATACCGTCAATTCCAGATGGTAAGACTTTTTCCACTGGCGACTGCTGCTTATCATAGCCAAAATACGAATTAACAAACGATTGGTCCACTTCATCTCGAGCTTGCAGCAAGCTTCTTTTTTTCTGGTACCCTTCAATTGCTTCAATGAATGACTCCATTTTTACAGGCTTAATCAAGTAATTAACAACACCATTTCGCAAACATCGCTCTAAAATATCCCTTTCAGTGGCAGCCGTCACCACAATGACATCTACTTCCGGAAATCGTTCTCGAATACGTGGTAATAAATCCGTTCCCATTTCATCAGGCATATAAATATCCAAAATAAGCAAATCGATAGGTTCTTGCTCGAGCATCTCTATCGCTTCTTTAGCATTTAAAGCTTTTCCTACCACTTTCACATTCTCTATTTCTTGTAAAAATCGTTCTTGAACCTGAGCGATTCGAAAATCATCCTCTGCAATGGCTACTTTTAACATGATGTCTCTCTCCTTTGTTTGATTTTCTCTCATCCCAATTGCGTCTACTTTTGCTTCGGTAGATAAACAGAGAATGTGGTACCTTCTTCTTCAGGATGAATGTCAATCCAACCTTGAAGCTCATCGATCATTTCTTTCACGTTTGAAAGCCCATATCCTCGGTTTTGTCCTTTCGTCGAAAATCCTTTTGAAAACAATTTATCAATTATTTCTTCTGAAATTCCACTTCCATTATCACTTACTTCAATAATGATGTCTTGACCAATATCGGTAATAAAAAACGATACTTTCTTGTCATCTTGCGTACTAACTGCATCAAAAGCATTATCAATTAGGTTTCCAATAATGATGATTAAGTGTGAGACATCAATATGCGAAGGTAGCTCTTTCAATAAGCTATCCTCTGCAATGGTAAACTCTACTTTCTTTTCAGACGCTTTGCCCATCTTACCTAATAGCACAGCTTGTACTTTAGCATCCAAAATTTGATGAAATAAAATTCGATTTTGCGTTTGGTGCGCATTGGACTCTTTTTGAATAAATTCAAAGGCCTCATCATACTCTCCTAGCTGTAGCAGTCCAGATAGCACATAAAGCTTGTTTGTGAATTCATGTGTTTGTGCCCGTAAGTCCTCAGAGTATCTCCGTACTTCTCCTAGCGTATGGATTAAATGATTCAGCTCTGTTTTATCGCGGAAACTTGCTACGACACCAACAATTTTGTCATTTTCAATAATGGGCAATAAGTTTAAAATAAAAAATTTATTACGAAAGCGAATCTCTTGATCATTTTGCGCTTGACCATCTACCAGCACCCGCATCATGTTTGTATAAGGGAATACTTCAATGATTGACTTTGGGGTATAGTTATCCTGCAAGCCGAGCATATGCCTCGCTGATGTATTCATCATCGTAATTCGACCTTTCGCATCAATGGCGATAATGCCTTCTTTTATCGATCGCAAAATTGCACTACGCTCCCGATACAAAGAAGCGATTTCGTTTGGCTCTAAGCCAAGAGTATCTTTTTTAATGCTTTTAGCGAGTAAGACTCCCCCAACGATTCCAAGAAGAAGGACGAGAAAAGCGTAAAAAATAATCTGTTGAATGCGCTTAATTAAATGAGCATGAACGTCTCGCTCTAGAAATTCTACGGTAACGACACCAATAATTTCACGGTATTTTCCTTGTTCGCTAATCACCGGAGCTTTCCCCATAATAGATAGACCCGAAGTTCCCATGCCTTCCAGCGTATAGTACCCTCCAAACATAAGCGCACGATAGTTGGAACTGGCATTGGTTTGACGGTCTGTTCTTTTCTCTTCGTCAGGCGAATAAATGGCTTTTTTTCGGTTTTCAACGATAATGGCTTCAGCACCAATTTGTTCACGTACTTGCTCTGCTAAAGGCTGAATGACCTTTGAAGGATTCTTGTCATTGAAAGCTTGTTTGACTTCTGGCATAAAGGAAATCGATTTGGCAGCCTGCAAAGCTAACTGTTCTGCTTGCTTTTTTGACTCCACTGCTTGCATATAAGAAAAGATACTAGCAAGTAATGTAACCACAAGTAGTACCAAACCAACAGTAAGGCCAACTGTTTTTGTTTCTAACGAAATGGAAATTGTTTTTTTCATTCTATTTTGACATCCTTCTTCTATTTGCACTCCTCTTTTATTCTACCAAAATTTTTATCTTACGTTTTGATTTGTCTGACTTTTATAAATATTATCTTTCAGCTTTGAATAAGGTCATTACAAAATGCGCTCTCTGCCTGGCAGGAGGCTTTCGAATAGGCACAACCTTTGATGAGTTTACTCTCTTGTTTGAATTTTAAAAGCACTGTTTTTACGTAGTGTGATTTCCATTCCAGATTGCCCCCTTTCCGCAGGGCGAGCGCCGAGCCTCCTCGTAAACTGCGGGATCTCGCCTGTCTCGCTAGTCCTGCGGGAGTGGCGCATCTTCCATTACAATCACAGGTTTTTTTATTAAGGTGCCTTTTGATGAGAACCGTTCATTTATTTGTGTTTTAAAAACCTCCCTCTACTTGGTATGAGGTTTCAAGATAAGAACTCTATCGTCTTCTTGATTATTTAAAAGCATTACTATCGAATTAGACTACTTTTTATATCTTGAACTTACCTATCAATTATATAGAAAAGAACTTATCCGCTTGAAAGCGAATAAGTTCTCATGTTACAAGGTAATGACCCCTGTAATGATAGCAACAAGCAGCATGACCATTGATGTACCAATCGTCCATTTTAACGTGTAGCGCTGGAATTCTCCAAGGTCAACTTTCGCCATACCTACTAATAGATATGTGGAAGCAACAAGTGGACTTAGCAAGTGAACTGGCTGACCGATTAATGATGCACGCGCAATTTCAGCTGCGTCGATTCCGTATGTGGCTGCTGCCTGTGCGATAATTGGTAGAATGCCATAGTAGTAAGCATCATTTGACATAAAGAATGTAAATGGCATGCTTGTAATGGCTGTGATGACTGACATGTAAGGTCCCAGTGCATCTGGAATAAGAGAAACTAGGCTATTTCCCATCGCATCAACCATCTTTGTACCAGATAAAATCCCTGTAAAGATCCCTGCTGCAAATACTAGTGACACAACGGCTAGTACGTTACCCGCATGAGCTGTAATTCGTTCTTTTTGTGTTTCCAAATTTGGATAGTTAATCATAATCGCAATCGCAAACGCTATCATAAATAAAATTTGTAAAGGCATGATTCCGCTAATTAACCCAACCATTAATAAAATTGTTAAGCCAAGATTTACATAAAGTAATTTTGGACGCTTGTAGCTTGGCTGCTCCACTGCTGCTGCTTGCTCTGCAAACGCAACTTGTACAGATGAAATATCTTTTAAATCAATTACGCCTAAACGTTGACGTTCTTTTTTACCAAATAGGTAAGCGGTGAAGATAACCCAAATTGCTCCTCCAACCATCGCTGGAATTAACGGTGTAAATACTTGAGAAGCGTCTAGATTTAATGCACTCATCGCACGAGCAGTTGGACCACCCCAAGGCGTTAAGTTCATAACTCCGCTTCCCATGATCGCAATACAGGCTAACATCATCGTACTCATGTTTAACTTTTTATAAAGCGGTAACATTGCAGAGAGCGTAATCATGTATGTTGTTGTTCCGTCACCATCCAATGAAATAGTTAAAACAAGAATCGCTGTCCCAATCGTAATTTTCAGTGGATCCCCTTTAACAATCTTTAAGATTTTACCTACAACTGGGTCAAATAACCCAGCATCAATCATAATACCAAAGTATAGAATAGCAAACATGAGCATTACGCCCGTTGGTGCTAATTCTTTTACACCTGCTAACGCCATTTCACCTATATCTGTTGTAAAGCCACCAATGATTGCAAATATAACAGGAATAACCATCAGTGCAATTAGTGGTGTTAAGCGATTTGTCATAATTAAAAACATGAAGGTACATACCATTGCAAAACCAAGTATTGCTAACATATAAATCCCCCCTACCCCTTTTTGTATACGCTTTCATTAAAGTTGACAAAGCTATGGTTTTATCTTCATTTACATGATGTTAAAAACTCAGCAGCCAGTTATACTAGTTTCTGTTCTTACATAACCTTAATTTTCTGTTTTTTCTTAAAATAATCATAATTTAAGATTCGGTTCGCTGTAAATAATTCGTCATATAAATACTTTTAAAACTTTTTATATAATTAAATCCTTTTTGTTCATGGCTTTTAAAACATAGGTAGGGGTGGGTTCGTTATTCAACACGAAGAGTAAGCGGAGGACAGAATGGATAGTGCGATTGTTGGTATTCCTGAATCGCTTCTTGAAGGTAAGGAATATTGTGAAGCTGCTTGGATTCCATTCCTTCCATTTGTAAAAAACATTCAATTGCATATGTGTTTGCAAATAGTTCTTGCTGTTTGTTTCCTTCTCTTAATACAGCTTGGTTTTGAGTTCGATCTACGTGATGACCTAGTTCATGAAGAACGATGAAAGCGAACTGATGAGCTTTTTTGTTTTTCATGGTGTCAACAAAGACAATAGGACACTCTGTCACTGTATATTTTTTATAGTTAATTTCAAATTGTAGAGCTTGCTTTTTTGAAGAGGTTTGCTTTGGAAATTGTCCGTAATAAACGCCTAATACGTCTCTTCCTTGTACCTTAACACTGCCGAGGCAATAAACGCCTTTTAAACCGTTCCATTCTTCAGGGGCAGTAACTTTTTCAATTTCTTTGAGGATTGCTCGTTGCTTTTTACTCAGCAAACCGTAAAAAAGTACACCATGAACAGCTACGGGTTCATCTTTTTTCCAAAACATCTTGTCGCCTCCTCTACAATCGATTAATTCTTTGTTACCTTAACTATATGATATTTATAGCCATAGTTAAAATATCGTTTTTTTATCGTTAGCTATTATATTTAGTTATGTCAGATTTAACTTGTTTTTAGAGGGGGAAGCACTTGTTCTCTGCCTAGCGTGATTTCCATTTCAGGTTGCTTCCTTTCCGCAGGGCGAGCGCTGAGCCTCCTCGTAAACTGCGGGGTCTCATCTGGCCCGCTAATCCTGCTAGAGTGGCGCACCTTTCATTTCAATCACGAGGCTTTTGGATAGGGAAAAACTCGATGAGATTACTCTTCTATTCTAACAACAGCCTTTACTTGGTATGATTTACAAAGAGCACGCTGTAAAATAGCGTGTTACCCTTTGACTTTATTTTCTATATACGTTCTAAATTCTTATTTTCCTTCATAAATTAAAAAGAGTTTGGGACATAACAAAATGATGGCTTCTAAAAGACGAACACTCGCTGTTCCCATCTCTTTGGTTTGTCTCAACACGTTCGTTCCATTGCGCTACGGTCACTCGCTTTCCGCGGGGAGGAACCTGAGCTTCCTCGCTGCGCTGCGGGATCTCCGTTTTCCCTCTCTTTCCCGCAGGAGTCGAGTGTCCTACGCTCCATTCCACCCTGTTTCCAACATTGTTTTCACAATCAACCAAAAAATCTGAATGATTAAAAGTTATGAACTCTCAATCGTTCAGGTATAGTAGAGGCAAAGGTGTTTGTCAAGAAAACCTTTAGGTAACAAACTCTTAACATGAGATTAACAGTTTTTTCACTTGAATTTCATAAAGAAAGAGTAAGATTTACGTTGTAAAGATTCTTTTTGAAAGTAGATGTGCAAAATTTCACAAAGTGTTCATTTTTTTAGTGAAAACGCTTACTATTTTTGTGTATACTAAAAGTAGATAAAAAACTGCTTACATTTTACTTCGGTTTTCATAAATAAAACATACAATGAGAGGAGATTATCTAATGATTTTAAAAGCTTTACGAAAAAACGGTTCTGTTACAGTTAATTATTATCGTGATGGTTTATTAGAAACTTTCAAAGGAAAAGTGAAACAGTTAAACCTAGTCGAACAAACATTATCTTTACAGGATGAAAATCACAATACGTTATCTTTACGCTTATCAGGAATTAAAGAAATCTATGAATCATAGCTACAAAGACCGGTCCAGCAAAGAACCGGTCTTTTTTATGACTACTTTTGTTGCAATAAATAACGGTTAACAGGCCTGCCGACTCGGCCATACTCTACGTAAAGCTCAACTTCTTTCTCTTGATCTAAATACTCTAAGTATCGACGTGCCGTGACCCTTGCAATACCCATTCCTTCTGCAACTTCTTCTGCTGAAATTGGATCAGTTTGGCTATGTAAATACGACCGGATTCCAGCTAACGTGACCGTGTTTAACCCTTTCGGTAACGTTGGATTTTTCTCAGCGGCTGTTTTAAATAATAGCGTATCGACTTCATCTTGAGTGATAGATTCGCTTTTGCTTAGTTTGGTTTGGCGCTGTCGATAGTTTTCTAAAGCTTGCTTCATGCGTTCAAACTTAAATGGCTTCATAATATAATCAACGGCTCCGTATTGCAATACACGCTTGACCGTTTCACTGTCACTGGCCGCTGTGACGGCAATTACATCTGATTGATAGCCCTTTGAGCGAATTTTTTGAAGTGTGGTAAGTCCGTCTTGATTCGGCATATACATGTCGATGATGATTAGATCCGGATTATCTTTTTCAATCATTTGTAACCCTTCTACTCCGTTTGATGCGACGTTTGTCACTACAAACCCTTCCACCTGCTCGATGAATTGCTTATTCACTTCTTGAACCATTAAATCATCTTCAATCACAAGTACCTTCCATTGGCTTTTTGTCATACTTCCATCCCCTTTTCACTTATAACCTATAGTACAAATGTAATGGTAAACGCCGTGCCACGCCCATATTCTGTTTCAATCGCAATATCTCCATCACCTTTTTGAACAATTTGGTGAATTAAATAAAGACCAATACCTCGATTTTCCTTTGCCTTTGTCGAAAATCCCTCTTCAAAGATATGCTTCGCTTCTTCTTTAGCCATGCCGCATCCGTTATCCTCTACCAAAATAGACAACACGTCCTCTGTTTGTTCAATGCTGACATAGACTTCTTTCTCATCCTGAAAAGAGTTAGCATACGAATCGAAAGCGTTTTCAATCAAATTCCCAATAATGATTACAAAATCATGATGATCTAAATGCTGAGGAAACGTTTCTAAATAGCTATGCTTATCAATTGTTAACGTAATTCCCAATTCTTTTCCTCTGCTTACTTTGCTAATTAACAAGCCTGATATGCTTTCATTTTTAATATTTTTGTGTAAGAAATTCGTCAATTCTTCCTGCTGCTCGGAAACATCGAAGACGTACTCCAGCGCTTTTTCATTGTTTCCAAGCTGTATCAGCCCTGCAATTGTATGAAGCTTATTCATATATTCATGACTTTGAACGCGAAGTGCACTGACAAATGCTTTTACCCCAGTTAGTTCTTCAGCTAGCTTCTTTACTTCAGTTCGGTCCTGGAAAATCGCAACTGCTCCTACCGTTTCTCCTTTTACCTTAATTGGAACCCGATTGCTTAAAATCGTTAAATTCCGTACTTGAAGCTCTTTGTTATAAACCGGTTGATTCAGCTGTAAAATCTCTGGTAAACGGGTATCTGGAATGACGTCATAAATCAATTTTCCAATTACATCATCATGAATATTCATAATGGTTTTTGCTTTATCGTTAAAAATTGTAATATACTCATCTTTATCAATCGCGATTACAGCTTCATGCATAGCGTTAAAGGTTTCCGTTCGCTCGACAAATAGCCGTGCAATCTCATCTGGTTCTAACTCAAACATTTGCTTTTTTATGTGAGAAGCTAGTACCCAAGCTCCCCATCCACCAAATAGTAGAATTAGCAGACTGATGATAAAAATCTCTTTTTTCAAGCTCTGTATAACTTCTGAAAAAGTCGGCAACAAATAACCACTAATTACAACGCCAACCTGTTCATGGTGGTGATTAATAATTGGAACGAGTGAACGCACTACGGTGCCACTTTCTCCTTTGGCCTTATCCGTGTATGTGTGTTCAGCAAATGCTTGTCCTTCATCTTCACCATGCGATTTTGTGCCAATCATAGCGTTGACTGGATGAGACAGCCTTATCTTTTCCATATCAAGTACCACTACATAATCTGCCCCGTGAATAATTCGAATGGGGTCTACTATTGTGTTAATTTTCTGCCTTTTTTGTTCATCTCCCGTTATCTTTTCGCTAACCTCCGTCATTTCAGCTACAGTTCTTGATGTTACAAGAGCTCTCTGACGTAAATCTTCTTCCTTTGATTCCACAAACTCTTTAATCACGACAAGACCGGCTAAAAACAGCGCAAAGACGATAATAAAAAAGATTAAGGCAGTCATTTTCGTTTGCATTGAAAATCGATTCATAAAGCCTAAGCTACCTCTTCTTTCTCACATATACTATCTATATTTATTTTACCATGCTCCAAATCTGCATGGTAAAATAAATCATAAGATTACAATTCTTCTCATCGAGATGCGAGGAGCTGAGAGTAAGACCCTATGCGAATATTTATTGTAACAGCTTTATTTGTCAGCGCTTTCTTTACTTATATTTTGCTTTTCCCTCCTTCGTTTTTACATTCAGAACACGTCTATAGAGATGATGAACAACGAGGACTGGATGAGCAGATTGTGATTAACTTTAGTCATGTTGTAGCTGAAAACACCCCAAAAGGATTAGCAGCTCAAAAGTTTGCCAAGGTTGTTAATGAACGATCAGATGGCAAGGTTAAAGTTGAAGTTTTCTCAAATAGTGTGCTCTATTCTGATACAGAAGAAGTAGATGCTTTAAGACGAAATGACGTTCAAATGATTGCTCCTTCTTTCTCAAAACTTGCAGATTTAAACGAGGATTGGCTACTTTTTGACCTCCCATTTATGTTTAAAGATGAAGGTGAAGTTGAAGCCGCGTTAAACGGTCAGATTGGCAAGAGTCTGCAAGCATCTCTCAAAAAAGAAAATTTAAAAGGACTAGCATTCTGGAACAATGGATTTAAACAAATGACGAGTAGTCAAAAAAAGCTGGCTGTCCCGGATGACTTTAAAGGCCAACGCTTTCGTATTATGCCAAGCGAAGTCATAAAAAAGCAGTTTGATCTACTTGATGCTAAATCTACCATTGCTCCATTTAACCGAGTGTATGAATCGCTGGAAAAACAAGAGTTTGACGGTCAAGAGAACACAATTTCAAATATCTATTCAAAGCGTTTATATATGCTGCAGCGCTACATGACGATTAGTAATCACGGCTACTTAGGCTATGCGGTCATGATGGACGAGAGCTATTGGAACAGCTTGCCTCCCGATGTTCAACTTCTGCTTTCAAATGCGATGGAGGAAACAACAGCTTGGATGTGGGAGCACTCGAAAGGAATGAATGATCAGCAGCTCGAAAAAATTAAAAATGAGTCTTCGATTCAAGTTCATTATTTAACAGAACAGGAAAGAGATAAGTGGAAGCAGCGCTTTAAACCACTTTATACAGAGTTTCAAAAGCGTTTAACAAAAGATATTGTGGAAGAAACATATAAGAAGTAATTAAAGAGACTGAGACATAAGTAGTTCAGCCTCTACTATACCTGAACGATTGAGAGTTCCTCACTTTTAATCGCTCAGGTTTTTTGTTGATTGTGAAAACAATGTTGGAAACAGGGTGGAATGGAGCGTAGGACACTCGACTCCTGCGGGAAAAAGAGGTAAACCTGAGATCCCAAAGCGCAGCGAGGAAGCTCAGGTTCCTCCCCGCAGAAAGCGAGTGGCCGTAACGCAATGGAACGAACGTGTTCAGATAACCTAAAGAGATGGGAACAGCTATTGCTCGTCTTTTAGAAGCAATTATTTTGTTATGTCCCAAACTCTTTTCTATGAAAATTCTAAGAACTTAATGAACAAAAAGACCATTATCACCAGAAATTTCACCCCCCATTCATATGCGGTACTATAGGTTTACAAGACAAATGAAAACGCTATCAAATTATGAATCAAGGGGGATGGAAGATGAAGATTAATTTTAACAACTTAACAGTTCGCGTTATTATTGGGATTATCTTAGGGATTATGGTTGGGTTTATTTTTCCTGAATTCGGCGCGCAGCTGAAAGTATTAGCTGACATCTTTATTAAATTAATTAAAATGGTTATCGCACCGATTATCTTTTTAACTGTTGTCATTGGAATTGGTGGTATGGGCGATTTGAAAAAAGTCGGGCGTATTGGTGGTAAAGCACTTCTTTATTTTGAAATTGTCACAACGTTCGCTTTAGCTATTGGTATTCTTGTTGTTAACTTCGTAAAACCTGGTGAAGGCTTTAATATAAGCGGAGCACAGGGAGCTGACGTCTCTGAGTATACGAAGCAAGCAGCCGAAGCTGAACATGGATTCATGGACTTTGTGATGAGCATTATTCCAGATAGCGTCTTTGGAGCAATGGCTAACGGAGAACTGCTTCCAATCTTATTTTTTGCCGTGTTATTTGGACTTGCAACAGCAGCTCTAGGCGAAAAAGCAGCACCTGTCATTACATTCTTTGAACGAGTGACGGATATTTTCTTCGGAATCGTTAATATGATTATGAAGATTTCTCCAATTGCTGCTTTCGGAGCGATGGCTTATACAATCGGAAATTTTGGAATTGGTTCACTTGTTTCGCTCGGAAAATTAATGGGATCTGTCTATATTACGATGTTCTTATTCATCATTTTTGTTTTAGGTACAATTGCTAAATTTTATGGCTTCAGTATTTTAAAATTCATTGCGTTTATTAAAGAAGAAATTTTACTCGTGCTTGGTACATCGTCATCTGAATCAGCTTTACCAAAAATGATGAATCGTATGGAGCAATACGGGTGCTCTAAGTCCGTTGTAGGTCTGGTTATCCCTACTGGTTATTCATTCAACCTTGATGGGACATCTATTTATCTATCAATGGCAGCAATTTTTATTGCACAAGCCTACGGAGTTGACTTAACGATTTGGCAAGAGTTAACGCTACTAGGTGTGTTAATGCTAACATCAAAAGGTGCCGCTGGCGTAACGGGTTCTGGGTTTATCACTCTAGCAGCAACATTAGCAGCCTTCCCAATGATTCCTGTTGAAGGTCTTGCATTATTAATTGGTGTGGATCGCTTTATGTCTGAAGCTCGTGCTATTACGAACTTAATTGGAAACGGAGTTGCAACGGTTGTTGTTTCAAAAATGGAAAACGAATTTCATCCACCAGCTCCACCTCAAAGTTCTGATTCTTCAATACCACTTGCAAAATAAAGAGAACCTTCCTCAGCTGATTGAGGAAGGTTTTTCGAATGGAAAACTTTAAATAATTAACAGTATCAAATAATTTGTTACAATAAAAATAGGTTTAAAAGATAACTAGTTTGGGTAAGGAGGAAAAAATATGATTCAGACCATTACAGCGCATTTAAAACAAGGCTTGCTTTCTTATAGACAAGCGATTTGGATTGCACGCTATCTCATCCTCGGTTTTATTATATTTGGCACGGTTGAAAAGATTTTAATGTTTCAAAGTCATGAACTTAACGGCTTACAGCTCACATTTGAGCTAACTGCTGCTTTAATCTGTGCATTAATTCCCTTTGCATACGGCATTGACTCGTCCACGCAAGAATAAAGGCAACGTTTTCTGATGAAACGTTGCCCTTTTTTTATAATCAAGCTTTTATCTGCATTTTTTTGTGATACAATTCCCCAAGCTCTACATCATCTAGCTGCCACACAACAGATTCACATTCTGGAAAGCTAGTAAGCAATGCATCTTCTAATTTTTCGCGTTCCCTTTCACTCAAAATATAGCGTTTCAATGTAAGCACTGACATTTTATGTTCCCCTCTCACAATTAATTTTAACGCTTTCAAAAACTGATGTTTATACATATCTTATACGAATAATATCTCATATGTACAATGAATAAATAGAATAATGCGAATAAGCAAATGGAATATAGGAAACACTCATAAAGAATAAGAAGGTCACCTATGCTAGAACACTCTTGTTTAGACTATAGATTTTTGTCAGAAAAAGACGACAATCAATTATATAACAAAGTTGATATACATATCCTGTTATAGTACAATTATCATTACTTAATTCGATTTTAAATGGCTTTCTTATCTCCCCCATAGGCTGTAAGCTACGAACCATTTTTAGAAACATCGCATAGCTTAGAGCATGAATAGGTAACTAAAAATTTCTGAGGAGTTGATTTCCCCGTGGAAAAGCATTTGAATCATATCCAGAAACAAAATGAAGAAGATACAATGAATTCATTAACGGCTGAAATGGTATTAGATCATGCGCTTCGGATGTTTCAAAAACAACAGCTTCAAAAAGAAATTGATCATGCCTTATTACATCGTAACAAACAAGAATTTCTTAAACTATCGCAACAGCTACAAGCATATCTATAAGCAATAAAAAAGAAACGAGGGAAATCCTCGTTTCTTTTTATTTAGCAAATACGTGATTTCCGATAACTGCTGTTACTTGCTTTGTTTCTAACCACGAATTTGTTGCAATCTGTGGATTATAGAAAAACAGCGCAGGGTTTTGATGATCTGGATTTGCTAACGCTTCTTCTACAGCACGTCTTGACTCCTCAGAAGCAGGCTGATTAATCGTTCCATTGCCTACTGGAGAAAACTCGTAACCACCGTTAGCTAAAGGTTGATTAATAACCTCTGTAATGCTGTTAGGGAATTGGGCTGACGCCACACGATTCATAACCACGGTTGCTACCGCTACTTTACCTTGGTACGGCTCACCTTTCGCTTCTGCTTCTACTAACCTTGCTAATAAATCTTTTTCCGCTTCCTCAACTCCTACGTTTGTAGGCTGTGGTGCTGGTGCCGTTTCAGAAGCTCCTTGTCCCGTTACAACTAGCTGTTGTCCTACGTTAATAAGATCACCTTGTAATCCGTTTAAATCTTTCAAACGATCTACGCTTGTATTATATGTCTGTGAAATACTAAACAATGTCTCACCTTATACTACTGTATGTACTGTCTCTTTTTCTGGAATTGTTAGGACTTCTCCAACATAAATCATATCATTCGTGCGATTATTCGCTTGTTTTAATTCATCTACCGATACACCTTCTTGTTGACTAAGCTTCCACAGCGTATCTCCTGTCGATACTTTATGAGATGCAGCTGATGCAGCTGTTCCTTGTACTCCAAAAAATGAAAGTGATGCAGCTGATGTAATGACCCACTTTGTCAATTTTCCTTTTTTCATAAAAATACCTCCCGAAAAAATAACCTGACATTATCTTAGCATAGAGAAAGCCAGTTTCATTGAAAGAATGGGTAACATTTGTTCAGATTGGATTAAGTTTCTTACAAGAGAAACAATAATATTACAAACCATACAATTCCTTTAAAATTCGTAATGAAACTAACATTTTTATGACTGTTACTTGAATTTTATGGATTATTTTTACTTTTAGCTTTCGGCAACTGAAACCCATTCATTATTTTAGAAAAATAAGTAAGTATATTCCAATCTCCAACTACATCTCAGGTCTTACCTATAATTCATTCCTCGGGCTATTGATTAACTCCCACAAAATGGATAACATTGGTGATGTATCTTATTTCTTTATAAAATTGAAAGCAGGGTGAAGCATGAAAAAACTATTGTTTTTGGTTCTAGTATTTATCGGAGCTGCTTTTCTTTTGACTAATCCATTTACCACATCTACATGGACGTTAGGATCCTCCAAAACCGAAGCAGCTCTGACAAATTCAATTGAAAGTATTAAGCTTAAAACAGCGAACGTAAATACAGTCATTGAAGAATATAACGGAAAAGAAGTAAAAGCGGATTTACAAGGGAAGGGAAAAGTAAATGTTCAACGCAATGGAAAAACGATTACCGTTACGTATAAAAATAAGCCTTTTTCATTTTTCTCATTCGGTAATAGCAGTAAATTAACAATTTATATTCCAAAAGAATACAGCAATGATTTAAAGCTAAACGTAGGTTCAGGCGATGTAGAGTTTAACGAAACCTCTTTATCTCTTACTAATTTTTCAGTTAAAGTCCAATCTGGCTATACTGTTATTCAAGGAATTGATGCGGATAAATTAGATATCAATGTTTCCTCAGGAGACCTCGTAATCAACAAAGTGCGCACAAAAGAAGGCTCAGTTGATTTACAGTCAGGAGATATTACGATTAAAAACTACGAAGGAAAGTTGGATTCTCACGTGTCTTCAGGTGATGCTTCTATTTCTATAAATAGAGTGGTTGATTCGATTAAAGCTCACGTTAGCTCTGGAGACATGACTGTTACGCTGCCACCTAAAGCTGATATTACCTTACAAGCCAAAGCGAGCACGGGAGATATTAATAATCGATTTAACTTTAAAACAATGAAAGAACAAGAAGATGAAATTCAAGCTACGAATGGGAAGGGTACGCATCGAATAGACGTAGATGTCTCAAGCGGAGATTTCAATTTGCGATAAAAACCGTAGCTGGGACATAACTAAATGATTTCTTCTCAAAGACAAACCATGACTGTTCGAACATAGTTAGGCAGTGAGAACACGTCCGTTCTATTGCGCTGCATTCCACTAGTTTTTTAACTTGTTTTCGGAATCAACAAAAAAACATCCGAACGATTGCAAGTCAGCAATCGTTCGGATATCTAAGTGACTGAAATACCTCAGCTACCTACCACAACAGTTTAACCTCTTCTTCAAGTACGCTAGTTAAATAATCTTTACCCTCTAATAATATTCGAGGTTCAAGGTAACCTACTTTCCAAATTAAATATTTGCAATATAAACAGCAACAGCAATAGCAGAACCTACTAGTAGCGCTACATAAATAAATGATAAGTTTCGAATTCGTTTTTTTTCAGTCTTTTTATACTGTTTGTCATCGTTATTCGCAATCCATATCGTCCCGACTAGCGAAACAATCCCCACAAACAAAATAAGAAAAAGTGAAATGGTCATCCTCTCTCCCCCTATTCATGTCCCCTTATCTTCTATTATATTATACATTCATCTAAAAAAAAGAAAATCACTCTGGTTTTGAGTGATTTTCTTCCTTATTCATATCTTAACGCTTCAATCGGATCGAGCTTGGCTGCTTTATTTGCTGGAAGCATTCCAAAAATCACGCCAATTGTCATTGAGAACAATAGTCCAATGACAATAATTTGCCATGAAATTAACGGTGGCCATCCTGCAAACATCGAAACGATAGAAGCACCGCCTGCTCCAAGTAAAATGCCAACGATACCGCCGATTAACGTTAGCGTTATTGATTCAATCAAGAACTGTGTTAAAATCTGTCTTTTCGTTGCGCCGAGAGCTTTACGAATACCTATTTCTCTTGTTCTTTCTGTAACCGATACAAGCATGATATTCATAACGCCGATGCCGCCAACTAATAATGAGATTCCAGCAATTGAACCAATAATTGTTGTCATAATTGTTGTGACTTGCCCAATGCCATCCGCAATGGCTTCCATATTCATGACGGTGTAGGAATCTTCTGTTCCGTACGTTTCATTTAATAGATTTGCTGCGCTCTCTCCAACAGTTTGTAATTCATCTGGATTGGAAGCTTGAAGACTTACAGACGTATAGTCTACTTTTCCAAAGCTTGATTTATACGTGTTGCTCGGCATATACACTTCCATCATGCCAAATGACCCTAATATGCCGGTTGGCTTTTCTAAAATTCCTACAACTTCAATTGGCTGGTTTTTCACCCAAATGATTTCGCCAAGGCCACTGCTATCTTTAAACATTTCCTTGTTTAGCTCATCGCTGATAAGAGCAACTCGGTTACCCGATAAAAAATCACCATCGGTTAAGCTTTGTCCCTGTGCAATTTTTAAATCATTTACGTCCAAATACGACTGGTTAATAGCATATACCGTTGTATCTAACGTGTCTTCTTTATAACGGACCGACATCATTTCCTGTAGAGATGCCACAACGTTTTCAACACCTGGTAACTTTCCTAGATTATCAATATCTTGCGACGTAAAAAACGCCTGCTCCCAAATGTTTGGGTTTGTTTGTATTTCTTCCTCTGAAGGTTCGTACATTAAATCAACCGTATTGCTATCGCCTGTAATTTGCGATTTAAGCATCTGCTCTCCACCTTGACCAATCGCTACAACGATAATAACTGCTGCAACCCCGATAATAATACCGAGCATCGTCAAGAGCGAGCGCAGCTTATGCGCAACAACCGACGCCAAAGCCATACGAATATTTTCCATCATGCTCATAGTTCAAGACTCTCCTTACCGTTGTACGCAACGATATTTCCATCACGAACTAATATTGTTCTTGAAGCATATTCAGCTACTTCTGGCTCATGAGTGATGACCACTACGGTTGTTCCATCTTTGTTTAAAGCAGCAAATTCCTCCATAATTGATACGCTTGTTTTTGTATCAAGCGCTCCCGTTGGTTCGTCTGCTAAAATGAGACTAGGCTTATTAACGATGGCACGAGCAATAGCAACACGCTGCTTTTGTCCACCCGATAGCTCATTTGGTAAGTGATTGATTCTTTCACCTAATCCTACCTTTAACAGCGCAGCTTCAGCACGCTTGCGTCGCTCTTTTCGAGATATGCCTGTATAGACCATCGGCAGCTCTACATTTTCCACGGCTTTTAACCGCGGCAACAGCTGGAATTGCTGAAACACAAATCCAATCTGTTCATTTCGCACCTTAGCTAGCTGATCATCACTGTACGTTGAAATCTCGAGTTCATTTAAAAAGTAAGCACCTGAAGTTGGTCGATCTAAACAACCAATAATGTTCATCAAGGTTGATTTACCCGAACCTGAAGGACCCATAATGGCAACAAACTCACCGTCTTTAATCGTTAAATCAATCCCTTTTAAAATAGGAACTTCTTCTTTCCCAAGACGATAGCTTTTAGAGATATTTTCTAATTTAATCATTTCACTGTCACTTCCACACCATCTGCTAGCTCATTAGATGGATTTGAGATGATTTGATCCTTACTCGTAATGCCTTTAACAATTTCAATTGACTTGTTTGTTGTTTGACCAACCTTCACTTCTCGCTTAACAGCTTTTCCATCTTTTACGATATACACATACTTCTCATCGCCTTCATTGACAATTGCTTTTGATGGAACGGCTTTTGCTTTTTTGCTTTCAGTTTCAATTTCTAATAAAAGCTTAAAGCCTGGACGAATACTTTTAATCCCTTCATCCGTTACCTTTACTTGTACTGGATATTGATTCGCTGCGTCTCCACCACTTGCTGCATCGGACTGCTGTGGTAAGAAATCAACTTGCTGAACTGATCCTTCCCACTCTTTGTCCGGCACCACATCAGATGTAATTTTTACTGGCTGACCTACTTCAATATTAAGAGCATCATATTCTGATAGAACACCTGTTGCCAAATATTGATCCGTATTGCCAATATGTATAAGCGGCTTTTGAACCTCGCTTGTGTTGTGAGCAGCTTCTTTATCCACAGACAGCACTGTGCCAGCTAATTCACTTTTTTCAGTGAGATTATTCTCTTTCTTTGTTAATGACTTGCGCTCTAGCTTGTTGCGTTCAGCTTCAATTTTTGCTGTTTCAAGATCTAAATTAAGCTGAGTACGTTCTTCTTCTATTTGCGCTTTCGCTTCTTCTTTTGGAAGTTCTTTTTCCAGCTTCTTCTGCTTATCTTTCAGCTTAGCAATCTGCTTATTTAGTGAGCTAACCTGTAGTTCATTCGATTTTTCGCCAAGCTTATTTTGTTCTTTTTCAAGCTCTAAATCATCATTTGTATATGTGACAAGCGGTGTGCCAACTTGAACTCTTGTACCTTCTGTTACTTTAATATCTTCAATCTCACCATTTTCTGGCTGATAATACACATACTGCTCATCGGCAAGCTTAAGAGTACCTGGAATCATAACCGTACTGCGCAACGTCATATCTTTTAATGACGTCACGCTAACTTGTACGTCTTCACTTTTCTGTGCTTTAAACACGTTTACACCAATTAGTACTACGATTAAGAGAGAAACAACTGTGATGATTATACCTTTTTTCATTACGCCATAACACTTCCTATAATTTGTGAAATAACAGACAGTACAAAAAAGACACTAGCAATAATAATTGCAGCTTTTTTAGATAAACCGCCTACTTTTTGTAAGCCCATTGCTGTTAAGATTAGCGACCAAATCGAGAAAATTTCAATGCTTGCTAATACGCCACCAACAGCTCCTTCAGCTCCAATTAAACCATTTAAAGACGTTATATTTGTTCCTGTTCCAGCCACAACTGCAATGACTGTATTTAGTAATAAACCAAGCATTGTAATGAACGTAATAAATGCTGTTAAACTAAACATGTGCTTATACTTTGCTGTTCCTTTTCCGATTTTTACAATAAGTAAAAGGATTCCTGCACCAATTAACAGCGCGATAGGCGTGACAATTAACGCTCCAATTCCAGCTCCAATCATGCTAAACAATTTCATAGAATCATCTGGCTCAATCCCAAGCTCCTGTAAAGAAGCCAAGCTTTCTGGCGTAATGGCACTAAGTGCGAATGCAACGGCACTTAGTAAGATAACGAGAATGAGTGAAGCCACAATCGCCGGACGCTGCTTCATTTTGTCAAACTCAGCACCTGGACTAAAAATAAACTTAAATACGGACGGCTTTGGCCCCTGCTTCTGTTCGGTCGTCGTAATTTCTGGATTCATATAATAGCTCCTTTTTCAATAAATTTTTATTTGTTTACCTTTACACAGAACCCTGATAAGTTATAAACAAATCAGTAACATTTTAACATAAAAATGTAATAAAGTTTACTTATTTACTATATTTTTACTTTTATAGTTTTATACTCAACAAAAAAGATGCTGCTTATTAAGATAAACGGCATCTTTTCTTTCTTATTATATAGTTTTTGCCTTTCTTCCCACATCGCTTCCAAACTCAACGCCAAGCTCTCCTAACCATTTTCGGTATGCAATGCTAACGCGATCAGGATTAAGATGCAGCTCTGCTTGTAAGTCTAACGGAAGTTCTTCTGGCTTTTGACTTTCAACAATGCCTGTATCTTGTTCGATGATAAGCTGTTGAAATTCTTGAAAATATTCATCTGGCTTATCCAGCTCATAATTTCGTGATACGAGTGCAAAAACGGTTGATTTCAGCTGTTCTTGGGGCAATACGGCAAACAGCATGGAGAAGATTTCGTTGGTTTGATAATTCACTTTTTTCAACCGCGCAACCGTCGGGCGAAGAATTTCAAACGTATAGTAAATGGTTGACCAGTTCCCTGTGCCGTCCGCATCAGCATATACTTCAATCTCGTCTGAGACGTAGTGGTTATCACGCCAGTTCACTTTGTAATCCGGAATTTCTGTATAATCTGGATGTCCTAAGCTTCCTTCATGAACAAATGCAAGATGGCTCACATCCAAAAAATTCTCAACCACGCGAGGTGCTGCTGCATTCATCGTATGAGCATACGCATGGACAGTCTTAAAAGATGGGTGATTATATTCCTCATAGTAAGGAAGAGGTTCTGCTGCATCAGATCCTTGTTCACTGAGTCGAACCCAAATCATTCCGTATACTTCTCTGCACTGATATACAATAGCTTTTGCTTTGAGTGGAATCGCTCTATTCGGTGGCTGCTGCGGAATTTTTTTACATTGTCCATCCACATTATATTCCCATCCATGATAAGGACAAACGATGCAATCATCTTTTACCTTACCAAGCGACAAAGCAGCTCCTCGGTGAATGCAAAGGTCTTTAAAGGCTTTAATTGCTCCTCTTACCCGAAAAAGCACTACTCTCTCTTCCAATACCTTCACAGCAAGTGGATCCGCTCCTAGATCTTGACTGTACGCAACTGGCAGCCATTCTTTTGCTAATACAGTATCTTTAAACATCTGCTTCCCCTCCAGTTTGTAGACGAAAATGATATTTTAAAGATTAGCATCTCCAGCACAATCCGTCTTTTAGTTGGTAAGGTTAGCTGACATATAATTTACATTTAGTTCCACGGCTGCTCGAGGCTTAAGAACTGTGCTAAGCTATTGCTGTTAGCGCGCACATTCTTTCTAATTTTTGCTCGCTCAGGTGCCGTTTGATATAAATACTTTTCTTCATCCGTTTCTGGGATTACGCTCGGCACTTCGCAAGGCTTTCCATCTTCTCCAAGCGCAACAAAAGTGATAAAGGACGTAGCAGCAATTTTTCGCTCTCCTGATTTTAAATTTTCTTTTATGATTTTCACAAAGATCTCCATTGAAGATCGGCCTGTCCAAGATACATATGATTCAAAACATACCGAATCCTGCGGAGTAATCGGATGTAAGAAATGCACAGAATCAGTTGATGCTGTTACGCACTCTGCTCGGCTATGACGAGAAGCAGAAATTGAAGCAATCATATCAATATCGCTCATGAGCTTACCACCAAATAACGTTTGATGATTATTTGTATCATTTGGAAATACGCGACTCGTTCTAACCGCTTTTGATTGTCTACAATATTTTGCTTTCATCTTCCATTCCTCCAACTATACACATAAAAACTTTTATTGAGACCATCATACTAGCACATCTTCATAAAAATAACTGTAAAATTTGCTCAAAACACAAACAAAATTTACAGTAAGCGCTTTATAACAATCAAAAAAGAGTTTGGGACATAACAAAATGATGGCTTCTAAAAGACGAACACTAGCTGTTTCCATCTCTTTAGTTTGTCTCAACACGTTCGTTCCATTGCGCTACGGCCACTCGCTTTCCGCGGGGAGGAACCTGAGCTTCCTCGCTGCGCTGCGGGATCTCAGTTTTCCCTCTCTTTCCCGCAGGAGTCGAGTGTCCTACGCTCCATTCCACCCTGTTTCCAACATTGTTTTCACAATCAACAAAAAACCTGAACGATTAAAAGTGAGAAACTCTTAATCGTTCAGGTATAGTAAGGACTGAACTACTTATGTCCCAGCCTCTTTCTAGGCTTACATCTTTAGTTAATGTCACCCGCAGCGAATGCTTTTTCAACTGTATCGCTATATTTATCTTTTGGCTTAACTTCCCATTTTCCGTCTTTTTCAACCATTTCAATTTCTAATGGATAGTTGCTTTCTTTAAGCTCTGCCCCACCTAGAATGTCTTTGAATTTTGAAATTGCATAAGCTTCTTGTTTTTTCGAATCATATTCATTTGTTTCTTGATAATAAGCGCGCTTATAATCAGAAACTGTATTATATAAGTTATATACGCCGATACCGGAATAATTCACTTCTACAACTGCTTTTCCATTAACATTTTCAATCGTTTTAGCTTCAAACGTCGCTTTTGAATTCAACTCGTCTTTATACATTTTATATAAATTAGACGCACCTTCTTCTGTTAAATCATTTGAAAACACTTTATTAATTGATTCACGGAATGCTTTATTAGCAGACTTTTCAACCTCTTCCTTATCTGCTACTACATATTTATCGAAGTCTTCATTTTCTTTCCCTAAGAACAACACGTCAATATAGGCTGTCAATGCTTTTTCAGGAGTTTCTAAGTTTTTTAAGCTTTTCTCATATTTTGCTGTATCTAATTTTAACTTTACTTCTTCAATCTTATTATTGTAGTCTTCACTAATTGGCTGAAGACCAATTTCATACTCTTTATCTTTTTCTACGTTAAAAAGATACGTAAGTTTTTTGGACTTATCAGACGCAATCTTTCCAGATCGCATGGACGTTTCAATTTCATCGCTGTATACGTCTGTATTAGGTTCTAATTGTTCGTCACCATCGTAAAGGCTGACATCATTGCTAGACAATGAAATGGCATCCTTAGACGTATTCTTTACTTCTAACTCCACCGCAAGTAAGGCCTCATCTCCGCTCACGCCACCGTCTTGCTCCGATACTAATATGTACTGTGCACCATCAATTTTTGCTTCAAACGACTTGTTTGCACCTGCTCCTTCTCCTTCTTCACTTGATCCACACGCTGCTAAGCCCAGTGAAAGAGCCCCAATTAAGACTAAACCTGCTGCTTTTTTCACGTAATCCTCTCCGTTTCTCTTTATGTTTTCATGAACTCTATCATCGACTAATTTCATAATCTCTATATTCACAATCACTTATTTCGAATTACTTTTTTACAGTTATTTGATAAAGTTCATTACTTAATTCTCCTTTACCATCATAAGGAAATCCTTAAACATCTTCAATCTTCCATAAGTCATTAAATTACCAGGATATTTTTGTAAGTATTTCGACTCATATTGTCCCATTAATCTACCTACTTCTCAGTTATTTAAAAATACACTCTTTCCATTACAAAACCTACCATGATAATATTTACCATATACATTCCTTTTTTTGGCGTTGTATTTTAAGCTTGGTTCTTATCAAGGAACAGACTTATAGTTCAAATGAATCACTTAGCCTCTTTTAGGAATTTAGTTTTAGTTATATTTCATTTTTTTACAGATAATCCAACGTTAGTTTATTTCTTTTACGAAGAGGGAATGTTAAGAAAATACGATGTTTGGAGGAGGAGAGATTGTGTCAGATGTAAAAGTTTTGTTTTTTGATGATGATGGGGTTATTCCCAACCACCCTTCCCTTCCTGTTTTACTCTATGAACATGCATTAATTGATCGTAAGGATAAAATGGAAACTATCTTTCATAATCACAACTGGAAAAATAGCTGGGTAAACGGCATTTATGATTTTCATCACTACCACAGCAACACACATGAGGTTCTCGGTATTATACGAGGCTGTGCTCGCTTACAGCTAGGTGGTCCCAAAGGTGAAAATATTGTTGTACACGCTGGAGATGTAATTGTACTGCCGGCAGGTACGGGACATAAGCGCCTTCAATCAACGGCTGATTTCCAAGTAGTTGGCGCGTATCCTGATGGAAGCAACTATAATTTAAAGACCGGTAATTCTAACGAACATGCAGAAGCTGTCAAACAAATAAAGAATGTGCCTCTTCCGAAAACAGATCCAATCTACGGAGAGGATGGACCCTTACTTTCTTTTTGGCAGCAATAATACATGCAAAAAAATGGAAGGCCGTTTAAGCCTTCCATTTTCATTTACCTTACACCTTTTCTATTCGTGCACTCCATGCAGTGAGTAAAACAGCTCCAATCACCATTACTCCACCAATCCACGGCGTATGAATAATGCCGATTGAATCCACAATAAGCCCACCTACAAATGCACCGATTGCAATTCCGATGTTAAATGCAGCGATATTAAGCGCTGATGCCACGTTCACAGCAGATGGAACATACTTTTCTGCTAAGTTTACCACTAAAATTTGTAAGCCCGGAACGTTCATGAAAGCGAACAGCCCCATTAAGAAAATCGTAATTAAGCCAACTATCTTAAACGGTGCCGTAAAGCTTAAAGCAACTAAGACAACAGCTTGGAAAATAAACATCCAAAACAGTGCTTTAAGCGGTGATTTATTCGCTGCTTTTCCACCTACAGTGTTACCAATTGCCACTGCAACACCATAGACCAGCAAGATGATACTTACCCATTTAGCACTAAAGCCTGTTACATTTTCTAAAAGAGGTGTTAAATAAGTGAATGCAACGAACGTACCTCCGTACCCTAGGGCCGTAATAGCAAATGCTAATAAAAGTGGACCATTTGTTAAAATCTTGACCTGTTCTTTAAACGACGTAGGCGGTGCTTCTTTTAAGTTATTCGGAATTAAAATTGCGCTTGCAATAATTCCAACCACTCCAAGTAAAGCCACTGCTCCAAAGGTTGCTCTCCAGCCAAATGTTTGACCAATAAACGTACCAAGCGGAACACCTGTTACGGTTGCAACGGTTAACCCTGTAAACATAAACGCAATAGCGCTCGCCCTCTTATGCTGTGGTACAAGATCTGCTGCAATTGTTGACCCAATTGAAAAGAATATTCCGTGTGAAAAAGCCGTAATGAAGCGGGCAACAAGCAATAACGTGAAGCTTGTAGAAACTGCTGCTGCTGCATTACCAATAATAAATACCACCATGAGTGCCATTAATAATGTTTTTCGATTCATTTTATTGGTTAAAGCCGTTAAAACTGGTGAGCCGATTGATACACCAATCGCATAGCCTGAAATCAATAATCCTGCTAGCGTAATTGAAATAGATAAATCATTCGATATACTAGATAATAAACCAACTGGCACAAATTCAGTTGTTCCAATACCAAATGCACTGATGGCTAACGCTAATAATGCAAAGGTACCGCCTTTCTCATTTGTTTTTGTATGTGAAAGTGAACTCATTATTTTTCCTCCTTAATCATTTCTTATCTTTTTTATTTTATGTTGAGCTCAGTATAGGCGCCTTTCTAGTTCCTGAGTCAATTCTGTCAGCAGCTAGCGCCGACTGGCTAGCTCTGTTAGTCATTATGCAAGATACCAATCCATAAAAAAAGTACGCACTTTCAAGTACGATAGGCACTAAAAAGTACCTAATGGACTATTTTGGGCGTAAAGCGGTACAATAACAATAAATTGATTAACGTTCACGCATGAGGAATATTTGTGGCATGCAAACGAATAGACAGAACATTGTTACGTAAGGAGGCTTTTAGTAATGAAAGTTTACAATATTCCAGTCGAAGCTTCTCTCGAAGTAATTGGTGGTAAGTGGAAAGTAGTGATTTTATGTCACTTGATTAAAGGAAAGAAAAGAACCGGAGAACTAAAGCGCTTGATGCCAGGCATCACTCAAAAAATGCTAACTCAGCAGCTTCGTGAGCTTGAAGAGGACGGCATTATTTTACGTGAGGTCTATAACCAAGTTCCTCCGAAAGTCGAGTATTCTCTAACGGAATATGGCTGGTCTCTTAAAGGAATTTTAGATGCTCTTTGTGCATGGGGCGAGCATCATATTGAAAAAACATACCCAAATAAAGAAGATGTGCTTGTACAGGTTGACTAAATCGTCAGCACATCGTGAAAGTGAAGTGGATAGAAATGAGCGGGCAAAATCGAAATGATATTTCTCCTGGAACGAAGGTATCAATCGTTCTGAAAGCTGATCAACGAACTGGAAAATTAACGGAGGGAATTGTGAAAGACTTGTTAACAAAGTCTTCGTTTCACCCTCATGGCATTAAAGTTCGGCTAACAGATGGACAGGTAGGGCGTGTAAAAGAGATTCATTCTGTCTAAAAGCTGTCGAAACATTGGCTGATTTGTAAATAAAAGTAAGACTTTGTATCTATTTTTATTCATCTTCCTGTAATCAAATCTCAATGTACGATTCATGCGGTATCAATATTCCAAATTTATACTGAATCATGAAAACAGTTTGAGTTGGGAGATGGAGAGATGAATAAAAAAGTATTAGCAGGGATTGGGATTTCATTTGCTTTGTTGCTAAGTCCTTTACAGCAAGCATCGGCTGCAAAAAATGACGTAGACAACGTAGCGCATCGTGGTGCATCTGGATATGCTCCAGAAAATACGGTCGCTGCGTTTGAGAAAGCATTCGAAATGAAATCAGATTATATTGAAATTGACGTACAGCAAAGTAAAGATGGCGAGCTTGTAGTCATTCACGATATAACCGTCGACCGTACGACAAACGGTACAGGTGCAGTCAAAGATCTAACACTAGAAGAACTACAATCATTAGACGCGGGAAGCTGGAAAGGAACCGAATTTGCTGGAGAACCCATTCCAACATTTGAAGAAATTTTGGATCGCTACCGCGGCAAAATTGGCATTCTAATTGAATTAAAGTCGCCCGAACTCTATCCAGGCATCGAAGCAAAAATAGCTGGTGAGCTAAAAGAACGCAACATGGACAAGCCAAACAATGAAAAGATCATTGTTCAGTCATTTAATTTCGACTCGATGAAAAAGATGGACGAGCTGCTTCCAAACGTTCCAATTGGCGTGTTAACAGGGTCTAAAGCAGATACAACAGAGGAAAAGCTTCAGCAGTTTGCGACATATGCTGATTACTTTAACCCTCATTACGGGCTTGTTACAAATGAGTTAGTGACAAATGTACATAATAACGGAATGAAGATCTCTTCTTGGACGGTGCGTAATCAGCAAACGGCTGATTTCCTGTTATCAATGAATATAGACGCTATTATTACTGATTACCCTGATTTTGTTCAAAAATAACAAAAGAGTTTGGGACATAACAAAATGATTGCTTCTAAGAGACGAACACTAGCTGTTCCAATCTTTTTGGTTTGTCTGAACACGTTCGTTCCATTGCGCTACGGCCACTCGCTTTCCAACATTGTTTTCACAATCAACAAAAAACCTGAACGATTAAAAGTGAGAAACTCTCAATCGTTCAGGTTTATCATTGGCTGAATTACTTATGTCCCAGCCTCTTGTTTTATTAGTCTAAGAACTTTGTTTTATTCCCAACAGAGATGAGCTGCGTACGACGTTGATTTGTACTGATTATATACACCGCTACTAAAAAGACACCTACGACAATTGCTGATCCAATATTTACTAGTCCTTTTTCAGCATACCATACGATTGCATACCCAACCGCTCCGGATAAAAGCGCATAGTACATAAACGGCAGCAGCGTTTTTCGAATAACCGCTCCTTCTTTTCCAACCAGCCCTACAACAGCTGAAGCTGCCACAACATTATGAACGCAAATCATGTTTCCAGCCGCTCCTCCAACCGCTTGTAAAGCAACAACCCAAGTTGGATTCACGCCAATTTGAGTACCAACATCGTATTGAAATAACGAAAACATCATATTGCTTACGGTGTTGCTTCCAGCAATAAATGCACCAAGTCCTCCAATAAAAGTTGAAAGCAACGGCCAATATTCGCCTGCTAAAGCTGCTGCACCGTTTGCTAATTCAATTGGCATTTTATCGAACCCCGCTTCTCCTCCTCCAGAATTAATAAAAACCTGTACCATCGGAACCGTAAAAATTAAAGCTGTAGACGCAGCAATCGTTGTTTTTGCAGACTGTGCCCACGCCTTTTTATAAGCTTTTTTATTCATATGATGAAGGAAATAAGTGATTAGAGATACTAAGATGAAAATTGTTCCCGGAAGATACAGTGGCTGAAAGCTTGCACTTACTTCAGAACCAAATATATTCGGAAACGAAACGGTCCATGATTGTAGCCACCCTAAAATAGGAAGCGCTTTCAACCTTGATAGCACTAAGAACACGCCAACTAATACATAAGGGAGCCACGCACGAAACATGCTCATTTGTCCGTTATGATACGCAACATCTTTTATTTCTAAACTGCCTATCCACTCAGGGTCCCACTTGCTTTTCTCTTCAAAGTCCCATGCTTCTTCTTTAGCTGGCATTAAAAATCCTCTTTTAGCAGCAAAGACAACAACGACAAGTCCTACTAATCCACCAATCATTGATGGAAACTCAGGACCTAGTAGGTTTGCAACCAAGACATATGGAATGGTCATTGCAAACGCAGCAAAGAGTGCAAACTTCCAAACGCGGATTCCTTCGGTAAATGATTTATTCTTCCCAAAGAACTTTGTCATAAGCGCTACAACAAACAGTGGAATAAACGTACCCGCGATCATGTGTAAAATTGCTACCTGTCCACCAATTTCAGTTACCAGTGCTAGAAAGTTATCCGTAATGCTTGCATCTGCTGATAATCCTGTTTGAACGCCGACTAGCATTGGTGTTCCTACTGCCCCGAACGAAACGGGCGTACTTTGAATAACCATTCCAGCAATAACCGCTGCCATGGCAGGAAAGCCTAGGCCTACTAACAGCGGAACCGCAACCGCAGCCGGCGTACCGAAACCCGAAGCTCCTTCAATAAAGGAACCAAATAGCCATGCAATAATAATAACTTGAATACGGCGGTCCGGTGAAATATCCGTAAAGCCTTGGCGGATGGTTTTAATTCCGCCGCTTTCTTGCAGGGTGTTCAGTAATAAAATTGCACCAAAAATAATATATAAAAGCGTTCCTGCAACGACCAAACCATTAATAGAAGCAGCAGCGATTGTTACGCCAGGCACCTTCCATACAAATAACGCTAACCCTACAGCCACCAAGTAAGAAATTGGCATCGCTTTGCTAGCAGGCCATCTCAGCCCTACTAAAAAAATACCAACCGCTAAAATCGGTAAAAGTGATAGAAGTGCTAACATTCCAGTACTCATGCTTTTCTTCCTCCTTTTCAACAAGTGTTTAAAACAGTTTATTTTATGTGAGAGAATATCCGTTTCAGTCAAGCTATTACCTTTTTTCATAAATAAAAACCTGTTCGAAATCCGATTACGTCGCAATTCGAACAGGTTGTTTTTTGTTGTGATCGAAATACCTAAGCAGCCTGAACCTGTTTTATTCATGTAGACAAGCATGTTTACCGCAGATACCAAACTGTATTCAAATCATTCTTTCTTATTAATTCACGCTGACTTTTACTTTGCTAAAAGTATTTTTCAGCGAGCCAATTTCATCAATATGACAATTAATAATGCTTCCTGCGCCCACTAATTCCGCTCCTACTGGACTACCTGTTAAAATAACGTCTCCTGGTTTGAGCGTCATCACATTTGAAAGATAAGCAATCATTTTTTCAACCGAGATGATGATAAGATCCATACCGCTATTTTGTTTTTCTATGCCATCCAGCGTCGCTTTTACACGAATGTTTGCAAGATCAAGCTCGGTTTCAATATAGGGACCAAGCGGCGTGAATGTATCAAATGATTTCCCCACCGTCCAGTGGCCGTCCGGGTGAATAAACTGCGGTGCTGTGACGTCATTTCCAATCGTATAGCCAAAGATATACTCACGAACATTTGACGCTGAAAGTTTTTTTGCTTCTTTTCCAATGACAACCGCAAGCTCAGATTCAAACTTTACTTCTTCAATTCCTTCTGGAATGATGATATCTTCACCAGGCCCAATAACCGATGAAATGGGTTTAAAGAAAAATACCGGAATATCAGGAAGCTTTTCAGGCAGCTCGCTCACATCTTTCACGTAATTAGCTCCAATGCCAATAATCTGATTTGGCTGTATTGGTGCTAACAGCTTCACATCTTCTCGTATAAATGTGCGCCCCGTGTATTCCCATTTCGTAAACAAATCTCCTGTTATTTCACGAATGTTTTCTTTTTCTACTACTCCTTGGCAAATCACACCTTCTGATTCAAAACGTGTAAATTTCATACGTAGCCTCGCTCCTTGATTCGCTTATTTTTGTTCGATTGCTTGCTTTGCTTTTGCTTCAATGCGGCGCGCATGCAAGATTGGCTCAGTGTATCCGTTTGGTTGATCATATCCTTTAAACACAAGGTCGCACGCTGCTTGGAACGCAATAGACTCTTCATAATGAGGTGCCATTGGCTGATAGTTAGCGTCACCCGCATTTTGGCTATCCACGACTTTCGCCATTCGTTGTAGCGTCGCAAGAACTTGCTCTTTTGTACAAATTCCGTGATGTAACCAGTTTGCTACGTGCTGACTTGAGATACGAAGCGTTGCTCGGTCTTCCATTAAGCCTACGTCGTTGATGTCTGGAACCTTTGAACACCCAATTCCTTGATCTACCCAGCGTACTACGTAGCCCAATATACCTTGTGCGTTATTATCTAATTCTTGCTGTACCTCTTCTTTTGTCCAATTTGGTTCTTTAGCAAGCGGTACCTGTAAAATGTCATCTCGCAGATTAGTAGAATTGTTCGCCAGCTGGTTTTGAACATCCACAACCGAGACTTCATGATAATGAAGAGCATGTAACGTTGCAGCGGTTGGGGATGGAACCCATGCCGTATTTGCTCCTGCTTGTAAGTGGCCTACTTTTTGTTTCAGCATTTCAGCCATTAAATCTGGCATTGCCCACATACCTTTTCCAATTTGCGCTTTTCCTTGGAATCCGCTTGCTAAGCCTGTTAGTACATTTGATTTTTCATATCCTGCTAGCCAAACGGAAGATTTCATATCATTTTTTCGAATCATGACGCCTGCTTCCATAGATGTATGCATTTCATCTCCGGTGCGGTCTAAGAACCCTGTGTTAATGAACGCAACGCGATTTTTAACTTTTTCAATGCACGCTTTTAAGTTCAGTGACGTTCTGCGCTCTTCGTCCATCACTCCAATCTTAAGAGTATGGCGTGGCAATCCGACTAAATCTTCTACGCGATCAAACAGCTTATTAGCAAATGCTACTTCTTCAGAGCCGTGCATTTTCGGTTTTACAATATACACAGAGCCTTTTTGAGAGTTTTGATACTTACCAGTTCCAAGCAGCGTATGCTTTGCAATTAAACTCGTAATTATGCTATCTAAAATCCCTTCTTGAATTTCATCACCGTTGGCGTCTAAGATGGCGCTGTTGCTCATCAAATGACCTACGTTTCGTACAAACATCAAAGAGCGTCCGGAAAGCGTCACAGTATCTCCGTTTGCAGTTTTATACTGACGATCGTCATTTAGCGTACGGGTCATTGTTTTTGCACCTTTTTTAAACCTTGCCTTTAAATCACCTTTCATTAAGCCTAACCAGTTGCGATACACTTCTACTTTGTCTTCTGCATCTACTGCAGCTACCGAGTCTTCACAGTCCATAATAGTTGTGACAGCCGATTCAAGCAGCACATCTTTTACGCCTGCATCATCGCTTTTTCCAATCGCATCCTGGCGGTCAATTTGAATTTCAAAATGCAGCCCGTTATTTTTAAATAACAGGGCACTCGGGTTTGAACCATCACCTTGATAGCCAACCCATTTGCTCGGTTCTTTCAGCTCCGTTGTTGTCCCGTCCTGTAACAATGCTTCCATCTTATTTGTCACGACGTACTGCACAACGTCTTCGTGTTTGCCTTCTTTTAATGGAATCGTATGATTTAAAAAGGATTTTGCAAACGTAATGACCTTTTCACCCCGAATCGGATTATACTGACTTTGAACTCCAGCTCCATTTTCGGAGCTAATCGCATCCGTTCCGTAAAGCGCATCGTATAAGCTGCCCCAGCGAGCATTCGCCGCGTTAATTGCGTAGCGGGCATTATTAACTGGTACAACAAGCTGCGGTCCAGCTTGAAGCGCAATTTCATCGTCTACGTTAGCTGTTGAAATTTGAAAGTCAGCTACGTCTGCTTCTAAATAGCCAATGCTCGTAAGAAATGCTTTGTACGCTTCAAAGTCAAAGGAATCACGATTTTCACGATACCATCGATTTAATTTGGCTTGCAGTTCATCACGTTTAGCAAGCAGTGCTTTATTTTCCGGTGTTAGCTCATGAATAAGTTGTTCGAATCCTGCCCAAAACGCCTCCTCTTGTAGTCCAGTCTCCGGAAGAGCTTCTTCATTAATAAAATTGTACAAAACAGGTGCTACTTGAAGTTTTCCAATTTGCTTATAAGCTACCATTTTACTTCCTCCTTTTAATGATTACGGACGTGCAACTGTTTGCTTATCCTTTAAATCACGCTTAACTTCAGCGCAGCGACTTGGGCTTGGAAACAGTTTACCCGCATTTAGTAAATTTTCTGGGTTAAACACTTCACGAATGTTTGTTTGAGCCAAAATTTCTTCATCCGTAAAGACAAATTTCATTTCCTCTTTCTTTTCGATACCCACACCGTGTTCTCCTGTAATGGTTCCGCCAACATCTGCACAAACCTGTAAGCACTCACTGCCTGCTTTTAACGCTCTGTCTGTTTCTCCCAGCTTTGCCATATCGAATAGAATGAGCGGATGTAGATTACCGTCACCAGCATGAAAAATATTCGCAATTCTTAACTCATATCGCTTGCTAATTTCGTTGATCCGCTCCAGCACTTCTGGCAGTTTGCTTCTCGGAATGACGCCGTCTTGCACTAGATAATCCGGCGAGATGGCTCCCATTGCTCCAAAGCCCGTTTTCCGGTTTGCCCACCAGCTCGCTCGTTCTTGCTCATCTGTTGCAACTTTTACTTCTCTGACATGATGCCGTCGGCAAACGGCAAGAATTTCTTCAATTTGTTCCTCAATACCTGCTGAGATTCCATCAACTTCAATAAGCAACACCGCTTCAATATCTTTTGGATGTCCTACTGGAAAAGCAGCTGCTTCTACGCCTTCAATCGCAATTTTATCCATCATTTCAAGAGCCGCCGGAACAATACCTGCTGAAATGATGTCAGACACGGCTTGGCTTCCATCTGAAACATGGTCAAAATACGCTAGCACCGTCTGCTTGGCTTCAGGATTTTTCAAAATACGAACCGTAATTTTTGTTACGATTCCAAGCGTCCCTTCAGATCCTGTCAAAAGCCCAAGAAGGTCATAGCCTGGCGTATCCAGGATGCCTTCTCCACCAATAGTGATAATTTCACCATTCGGCAATACCACTTCAAGCGCTAAAATATGGTTTGTTGTGACTCCATACTTTAAACAATGAGCGCCGCCTGCGTTTTCCGCAACGTTGCCTCCGATTGTACAACAGTATTGACTTGATGGATCGGGAGCATAATAATAGCCCTTATCTGCAATTGAGTTTGTGAGCTTTAAATTAATGAAGCCGGGCTCAACAACTGCTTGCCGGTTTTCAAGATCCACGCTCACCAAGCGCTTCATTCGAACAAGGCTAATGATCACTTCATTGTTGAGAGGAATAGCTCCACCGCTTAGCCCTGTACCAGCTCCTCTAGCTAAAAACGGAAGGTTATGCTTCGCACAGTAGCGCACAACTTTTGCTACTTCTTCAGCATCTTTTGGAAACACCACCGCTCGTGGCAGTTTGCGGTGAACGGTAAACCCGTCACAGTCATAAGCGAGCAAATCAGCTTCTTCATATAAGATCGACCCACTGCCTTCCATGAGAGCAGCTAGCGCTAGGATATGCGCATCATTTGAACGAATTTTTTTCTTCTTCATGAGCGATACCCCTTTTCTTCATCTTCTTTTTCATACGCCCACTGCAGCAGCTGAACCGTATGGACAACCTTTTGGCTGCGACCGTATTTTTTTACACCCATGGCCATTTGGAGCATGCAGCCAGGATTCCCCATTGAAATTAACTCTGCATCTTCCGGCACGCTTTCCATTTTGCTTTTTAAGATTTCACCTGCCATTTCTGGATTGGTCATATTATAAATCCCCGCGCTACCACAGCACCGATCAGCATTTGGCATATGCACCATTTCCACTCCCGGTATATTAAGAAGTAAATCGCGCGGCTCTTTTCTCACGCCTTGACCATGCGCAAGATGGCAAGCATCATGATAGGTAATCGTTGTGTGTAAAGACGCTTTCGGTTTTTCATAGCCCGTATCGTATAAGTATTTTGAAATATCTTGGACTTTTCTGGAAAATGCTTTGGCTCTGTCGTACCATTCCGTTTCCTCTTCTCGAAACAGCTCGGGATATTCTTGCAGCATACACCCGCATCCCGCTGCATTTACAACGATGGTTTCCTCATTTTCAAATGCTTCAATGTTTTGTTTTGCAAGCTTCCTTCCCGTATCTCGGTCGCCGGCATGCACATGCAAAGCACCGCAGCACGTTTGTTTTTTTGGAATCGTCACGTTGTTTCCGTTGCGGGTTAATACTTGAATAGTAGCATCATTAATATCGCTGAACATCACGTCCATGACGCACCCAGTTAAAAAAGCCACGTTTGCTTTCGCTTCATTTTTTGCAGGAATCGTTGTTTGCTTCTTATATTTCTTTTGTACAGGCTTTTTAATATCTGGCATAACTGCTTCCATTTCAGCTAAATGCTTTGGCATCACGCTCATAAGTCCCGTTTTTCGCATAGCTTTTTGCAGCCCGCTTTTTTGATAAAACTTCAGCAGTGAACCGACGGATTCAAGACGTCGCTGGTATGGGAATAATCCTTTTAAAAAGAACTCGTTTACAGTTCCTTTCACACCGGTAAGCGGCATCGCTTGACGGATTTGACCGCGCGCTTCTTCAATCAACCCACCGACATCCACATCGGCTGGACAAGCTGTCGTACAGGCTCTGCAGTCTAAGCAATCAAAAACTGGCTCAATTAGCTGTTCGTTTACTTCAAGCTTCCCTTCAGCTACGGACTTAATGAGATGAACGCGCCCTCTTGGTGAATGCTGCTCTTGACCCGTTATTTCATAGGTTGGGCACGATTCCAAACACATGCCACAGTGCACACAATCAGCCCATTTCATTGGGTCAGGCTTATCTTTCCATAAGTAGTTTGTTAGGCTACTTGCTGTACAGGCCGGCTCGTTTACAACCTCTCCACTCATAAATCAAATCCCTCCCACAAATCGCTTATGATTTAACATTTTGTTCGGGTCTATCCTTGATTTAATTCCTTCGTATAAAAAGAAGTGAGATGGCTTTTCTCCCCAGACGTTGAGCTGCTGACGAAATACAAGCGGTGCGTGCGTAACGACTACATATCCTTTTAGTTCATGAGCTTGCTTACGCATATCAACAATTGCTCCTAGAATGTCTTTAGAGCCCCCACTAATTTCGATTTGACAAAGACCGTGACCGATTCCCCCATGTGCCCGAATGCGGACATCATATCGATCCGTAAGCAAATATGCGCTTTCTACTACCTTGAGGGCATCGAGATTTTTCACTCCTACCTTTAAAACGGCTGTTAGAGAGTCCCCATCTATAAAAGAAGCTCCATTGACACCCATTCTGTAAAGCTGGTGCCAAAAGCGAATTCGCTCCTCTTCCGATTTGATGGAAACAACTGCTTGTGAGCTTCCCAGCCCTTGAATTGCTTTTTCTTGATAGCGAACAGAGCTCTCAACATCCTCCAGCGCAATGGCTAAACAGTAAGCTTCTTCTCCAACTAGCTCCCTACTCAAAGAAGGACTCATGAGTTGTAAGGATACGGGCTCTAGCATGGAATCCAGGATCTGAGTCGCTAAGGACCTGATATCAATTAAAGATGCCTCTGGAAACGCGATAACGACAAGTGATTGGCACTTTGGAAGCGGACGAAGCTTTAGCGTAATTTCAGACATAACAGCAAGCGTCCCCATTGAACCAATGAAGAGCTTATTCATATCATAGCCGGCTACGTTTTTGACGACTTTTCCGCCAGAACGAATGATTTGTCCGTCAGCATACACAAGCGTCATGCCAATGACAACATCTCGACAAGATCCATATCCAAGGCGTTTAGGACCGCTGTCATTGGCTGCTACAATACCACCAATTGTTGCTGTTTCGGGCCAAGATGGATCTAACGAAAGCTGCTGACCGTATGTGGCTAAATGATCTTGTAACTCCTTAAACGATGTACCTGCTTTCACCGTAACCGTCATGTCGCCCGGTACATGCTCCACAATTCCCTTATAGCGAGAAAGAGATAGCAAGATATCAGCAGATTGAACTAAACCGCCGAACCCTCGCTTCGTACCTGCACCCATGATGGATACCGTATATCCATTTTGATTCGCATACGTTAAAACAGCTGCAATTTCGGCTTCAGAAGTCGGGTAAACCGTAACCTCCCCTCCATTTCCAAGCGGATGTGCTACTGCTGTTTCCTGCACTTGCTCAGTAGAAAAAAGCGCTTGAAGGTCAGAAAAAAGTCGTTCTGCAATCATCAAACTCCCCCATCGAAATTCAATTTTTATGAAGCATTAGCGCTGGATGCGCGCTAAGCTTGTTTGTAGAATATTTTCAACAAGTTCTAAATGATTCAGCATGTGTATGTAGGCATCTTTTGAATTTGATTGTTTAATGGATTCATAGATGTGATAGTGGTGTGACGCAATTTCTTTTAAAAAGGCTTCGTGTGGTTGAATGTACTGATAAAAATCAATCATTGCTTTTTGCATCTTCGTGGAAATAAACTGGATGAATTGAGTTAGCATTTTATTGCCTGCTGCATGGACAATCACTTGATGGAAGTGGTAATCGGCTTCCCAGTCATTTTCAAATGTTTTGGAAAGCGCTAGTTTTAATTTCTTTAAATCTTCTGGAGAGCGATTCTTGGCAGCCATTTCAGCAATGCCTGGCTCCAGCATTTTTCGGACTTGAAATAGTTCTCGAACATCCTCTTCGCTCGGTAAAAGCATGGTATATTGAAACATTCTTGATGAATCAAACTGACAAATAAACGTGCCTTCTCCCTGCTTTACATCCACAATTCCTTTACCTTTGAGTGCGGTAATGGCATCGCGTACAGATGAACGCCCCACGCCAAATAACGTGCACAGCTCTCTGACTGAAGGAAGCTTCTCTCCAGGCTTAAACTGACCCGAAGCAATCATGCCTTCAATTTGCTCTTCAATTGATTCTGAGATTTTCTTTCGAGCGATTCGTTCTACATTCACAATAACACCACCTTTCAGTTATCACATATGTGATATGTTATCGCTTACATTTATTAAAGCACCTTCAGTTTTTGATTTCAATCTTTTTTTAAAAAAATTTACAAAAAATAAAATTAGCATATCGATTTGCAACATCAAAAAAGGACACTCATCGAAACGAATGTCCTCTTTGGTACAATCTTATTCTACTACTTTCCATACGACGGACGTACCTGGCGTATCACCAAGCGTCCACCACCGTGCTTCGTATGTGCGGTTTCCATAGTTTACTTTTGAACCACTTAGATAGGCTTTTTGTGCATTCCACTCCACTACGGTATCACTTACTAATTCCCACGCATCTGATGAATCAGGCTGATTGCCTTTGGTCCAGTATTTCGCTTTATATTCAAGCCCTTTAAACTGAACAATCATGCCAGCAGTATAGACTTTCTCTTCGCTCCATTCTTCAACGGAAGAATCACTTTTTAATGTCGATACCTCTAGCGGTGAGCTTGAATCCGAAACGTTCCCTGCTCCATCAATAGCAAAGACTGTATACGTATAGCTCGTATCTGGCTTAAGATTTTTATCAATATAGTACGTAGTAACCGTCGTTGCAACTAGCTGTCCATCACGGTAGACTGCATATTCTTTAACGCCTACTTGATCTTCTGATGGCGACCACATTAATTCAATAGAACTCTCTGATTCTTTCATACTATGAAGACCGCTTGGAGGTGTTGGGGCTTCCATGTCTTCAACTGGCTTTAGTGTTTTCACAGCTACAGCCTTACTAGCAGAACTAGTATTACCAGATAAGTCAATGGCTTTTACATAGTATTCGTAGCTTGTGTCTGGCTTAACGCCAGCATCTTTATAGACGGTATTCATCGTAGTAGCAACCTTTTCTCCGTTGCGATAAATTTCATATTCTTTAATTCCTTCTGCTGATGCGATATGTCCATCAGCCGGCCCGCGTTCTGGAAACCCTTTTGGACCTTCTACAGACTGAGGACTGTCGATGACTCTTCCGTGCTTCTCCATCGCAGCTTGCCAGCCAATAACTTGCTTTTCAAGCGATCCAACGTACCCTCTACTTGCCGGTTCCTGTATGTAACCATGAGCAGATGCATCATCAGCTGAAACCCACATACCAAACGAGAGCACAGCCGCTGTCACGGCGCCTTTTCCAATTGTTTTTTTCCACTTCAAAACTCATCACCTCATTCGTAAAGTCCACTTTATGACTAAGTGTCACTTTTAATTATAAGGAACCGAGCTCTTCTAATTACTACAATCCGTCATTTTGATTCAATAGGTTTAGAAAAACGTAGAGTAACCTTGTCTCATTTCCAGTTATATACTCATAAAGAACTAAACTTTATATTTTCGCATTCATTTTTTAAACAGTGCTCTAATCTAACGTTCAATATACAAACCCAAGAAGTAGATTTAACAAAGAATTTTCAATTTATGACATAAATCTGAAAGAGAAAGGTGAATAAGTTGGCTAACATTACAAGGCTCATACGCGCATACTGAAAGCTGATAAGAATCTCCTATGTTCTGTTGTTTAAAACAAATATTCTTAATTGGTTTATTCTTCACCGTATCTATAGCAGTTATAGGTTCTTCATCTTTTCCTTGAATCTGAAAAGAAGTAAGAGGTCTACTCATTCCTTCCCCCGTTGCTTTAATATAACTTTCCTTTAAAGTCCAAACACGATAGAAAGCTGTGATTTTATTCTCTGATTCTTTAATAACCTCTTTGTATTCTTCTTCAGTAAAGAATCCTTTTGCTATGTTCATATCAATGGATTGTACCTTCTCAATATCAACTCCTACACTTTTGTCATGCACAGCGCAAACAACAAATTCACCAGAATGAGAAATATTATATTGAAAATCTGGATATTCAGGGACAAAAGGCTTCCCGTATTTATTTTTATGAAACGTTAGCTCCTTTGGTATCACGTTGTATTTCCTATAAAGTCCATAACGTACTAATAGTTCACCAATTGCAGTGCGGTAAGAATCTTCAAGGTGAAAAAAACGCTTAATTTGTTTTTGTTTGGCCAACGAAAGCTGTGATGCAATTTTATTTAACGCGTCATCATCTATTGTTTTAGGAAGCTGACATATGTATATATGAACCAATTTTTTCTTCCTTTCTATTTTTAATAAATGAGAGTACTACTTATAAGCAGTACTCTCATTTATTACACTTTATTTACTAACTTTTACATCTTCGTTCATTGAACTATCGGAACGTGTGAAACGTTTTGTTTTTGGCATTTCAAAATTAGCTGTATGGATACGAAACGTTAAAATTAACGCAAGTAATAGAAATAAGCTGGCTACTAATAATGCAATTTGATAAGGAATTACGCTTGAATAATCTCCATCAAAAGCCGTTTGTTTCATTCCAATAATACTTGATAAGATAGCTATACCAACAGCTGATCCTAATCGATTATGAACATTAAACAAGGTAGTTGCTCTCCCCATTAAGCTAGGGGAAATATTATTAAAGCTGATTGCTTGTACAGATACGACCGTATGTCCTAAAAACAATCCAACGCTAAACAAAATCATGCGAAAAATCCATGGACTTGCTTCTGTACTAATCAAGCTTAAACATATAAGCATAAGCGCCGATCCTACTAAACCCATTCTAATTACCCCGTGAACCCCTATCTTTTTGGTTGACCACGGCATAATGCGAGAAGCAATAATTAAGCCTATTGCTTCTGGAAATGTTGTTAATCCACTTTCCAGCGCTGAAGCACCAAAAGCATTTTGATACATTAAAGGAAACACATAAAGAATGCCTAGTAATCCAGCAACGCAAAGCGCTGAAATTATGCTCATTGTTTGAAACAAGCGATCTGATAGCAAGTGAAAATTCAGCATCGGATTTTTGGTACGCAATTGAACTACAATAAAGATTGAAACGAATAGAAGGCCCAATCCACCTATCGATAAGATTAGAGGTGATAACCAACCTACTGATGGCCCATGGTTTAAAGCATACATCAAACTAGCTAAACCTACAGCAGACAGCATAAACCCTCTAAAGTCAAAGCTACCAGCTTCATTTTCCTTATGTTCATTTAAAAACTTAAGTCCAAAGAAAAATGCGAAAAATCCAAATGGAATGTTAATATAAAATACCCATGGCCATGACATAGCTTCAACTAAAAGACCACCGATAACAGGTCCAATTGCAGGTGCAACTGCAATTGGAAGTACTAGCGTACGCGCGACCTTCGAGCGCTCTTCTGGTAAAAACGTTCGATAAAGCATAGCCATTCCTACAGGTGTTAGTAACCCTCCAGCCGCTCCTTGACAAATACGGAATAGATTTAGTGAAAAGAGATGGGTTGCTAATCCACATAAAGCAGAAGAGACTGTAAAAATAGCTAAAGCAACTAAAAAGACTTTCTTTGTGCCAAATCGATCTCCAAGCCAACCCGATATTGGCAAAAATACGGCTAGACTAACAAGGTACCCTACATTAATACTACCGGTAGCCGCCGGAGAAATTTGAAACTCTTGGCTAATAGTTGGTAAAGCAACATTTACAATCGTACCATCCATCGCAGCCATAAACATTGCCATTACATACACAATCATAACAACTAGCTTTTGATTAGAATAAAGCTTCACTTCAATTACCTTTTAAGCTGCTTGCAACAAGCTTTAAACTATTCGGCTTGATATCAATCCAATGAGAATTTATATATTTTAAGCAGCTTTCACGATTTGATTCTCCATATACAACTTTCCACCCTAAAGGTACCTCAACAAAAGTTGGCCATAATGAATGTTGGCCTTCTTCATTAATCAATACCAAATAAGAACCAGATTGATTTTCAAAAGGATTCATTTTTTACTTCCTCTCTTTCATTTTTAATAGCATATCTATTCTTTCAATGAGAGTAACTTACGTGCTACTATTTCTCCAATTTCAGCAAGTGGCTCAGGCTGACACATATCTTTATGACGGCAGTTGATATCATACTGTTCAATTTCACCATGAATAAAAGATTTCCATGATTCTGGCTCAATCGGATCAAACCACTCTGGAATAATTGTAGATCTAAAAAATAAAAGATTGCCTGTAAATATTTTCGGATTATATTCCCCTAAAATTTGCACTGAGTTAACATAGGTATCTTTTAAGTTTAATATAGTTGATTTTTTTAAGCTCGCCAGCGCACTTCCATCTTTACGGAGAAATTCAATTGCACTAGCAATATCCAACTTGTCCGCGCCTACGCTTTCTGGGTCATATCCACCTAAAGCAAGTAGTGCAACTAATGCTTCCTCTTCATTAGGCGCTTCATTTATTGGTAAGAAGTGGCTCGGATATGCATCTAGCATAGCAACAAGCCTGACTTCTTCACCTTGATTTTGAAGTTGAGTTGCCATTGCATGAACAACGTTTCCTCCAAGAGACCAACCTAAAAGATGGTATGGTCCTTCAGGCTGAACGGTACGAATCTTCTCAATATACCTTATGGCCATTTCATCTAATGATTTAGGATGTTGTCCTTTCTTAGCAATTCCTTCAGCTTGCAATCCATAAATTGGGTAATCCACACCCAAAGATTTCATTAAACCGGCATAGCACCAACTTAATCCTCCTGCTGGGTGTACACAAAATACAGGCAGCTCTTTTCCAGTTATTCTCAGTGGCAGTAAACTATCCAATGCACTGCCTTCACTACCTTTTTCTAAATATTCAGCTAATCCAGCGACTGTTGGAGCTTCAAAGAGACTACCGATTCCAAGCTCTATACCAAAGGCATCGCGAATTTTACTCATTAGCTGTACCGCAAGTAAAGAGTGCCCACCTAAGTCAAAGAAACCATCGTCAATTCCTACTTTTGTTAAACCTAATACTTCCATAAACAGCTGACAAAGTATTTCTTCTTTTGGATTACGAGGTACACGTTCTGTCACAAGCAAACCAAAATCTGGATTAGGCAAAGCTTTACGATCCAGTTTTCCATTTGGCGTAAGCGGAATACTTTCAATCTTCACGAAAGCTGCTGGTACCATGTAGTTTGGAAGTTGATTAGACACGTACTGACGAATTGAATTTACATCGATAGATTCAGATTTATGATTTGGTGCTACGATGTACGCAATTAAGCGTTTGTCTCCAGGGTCACCCTCATGTACAACAACCACTGCATGTTTCACAGCAGGATGCTGAGCTAGAACCGCTTCAATTTCCCCTAATTCAATTCGAAAACCGCGAATTTTAATTTGATGATCCGCACGGCCCATATAATCTAGAGAACCGTCTTGACAAAAACGCGCTAAGTCACCCGTTCGATACATTCTCTTACCTGAAGTGCTAAAAGGATTAGCTACAAAGCGTTCCGCAGTTAAGTCTGGTCGACCTAGGTAGCCGCGAGCAAGACCTTCGCCAGCTACATACATTTCTCCAACAACGCCCGGTGGTACTGGTTGCAAATATGAATCCAACACATACACATCAAGATCCGAGATGCCTTTACCAATCAAACTGTTAGCCTTTGAAACAGCGATTTCTTTCGTAACCTTTAAATAACTAACGTGTACTGTTGTTTCGGTAATGCCATACATATTAATGAGAGAAGGAGAACCTTCTGGGTGGCGCACGTACCACTCATTTAAACGGCTAAGCTCTAGAGCTTCCCCACCAAACACGATATATCTTAAGCTTAATCTCTGGTCAATGGGAGATGCTTTATCTGCTTCAATAAGCTGATAAAAAGCCGATGGCGTTTGGTTCAAAATCGTAACATTTTCATCAACAAGCAGCTGTAAAAAATCTTTGGGTGATCTCGTAACATCATGAGATACAATAACAAGGCGTCCACCATATAGTAATGGGCCCCAAATTTCCCATACAGAAAAATCAAATGCATAAGAATGGAACATTGTCCACGTATCATCAGAACTAAAGTTAAACCACTGCTTTGTTGTATTAAAAAGACGAACAACATTTTGGTGAGGAATAACCACACCTTTTGGTAGGCCAGTAGAGCCTGAAGTATAAATAATATAAGCAGGATGATCAGGTGACAGTGGCTGTGAGCGCTCATTGTCACTTGGATTAATGCTAGAACAACCCTTTAACTCGTCAACGATGTCCCAATTATCTAACAATACTAAAGATGCATCCTTCATATCAGGGAGCTTTTGATATACAGAACCGTTGGTTACTACGTACCTAGGCTTTGTATCTTGTAGCATAAAGGCAATTCGCTCGTTTGGATATTCTGGATCTAAAGGTAAATAGGCGGCTCCGGCTTTAAGAATCGCAAGTAAGCCAATAACCATATCAATCGACCTCGGCAGGGATAAAGCGACAAATTCCTCAGGTCCAATTCCTTTAGAAATAAGCCAATGCGCAAGCTGATTCGATTTTTCATTTAACTCTTGGTATGTTAATACTTCTTTCTTAAAAGTAACTGCTATACGATGAGGGTGTAACACAACTTGCTTTTCGAATAATTCTGTCAATGAATGTTTTGATGTTTTCGTTGTAGGTTCATTCCAGTCTACAAGAATTTTGTGACGTTCCTTGTCAGTCATAATGTCCAAACGCTCAATTGGCTGTTCTGGATGCGAAACTGCCGATTCTAATACTGTTAAAAAACGTTTAATAAACGTTTTGATTGTCTCTTTTTTAAATAAATCTGTGCTATATTCCAAAAACCCTTCTAAACCACTAGCTTGTCCTTTATTATGAGTCTCTTTAAACTCTAATGTCATATCAAATTTAGCTGCACCAACGCTACGGACTTCCACAGTTGAATTAACCTTAGGTAAATCTACTTTTGGATCTGGTGTGTTTTGTAAAGCTAACATTATTTGAAATAAAGGATGTCTAGAACGCGATCTTACAGGATTTATAATTTCTACTAAGCGCTCAAAAGGTAAATCTTGATGGTCATAGGCTCTTAAGTTTACCTGCTTAACGCGTGCTAATAATTCTAGAAAGCTTGGGTTTCCAGAGGTGTTGGTTCTTAATACTAACGTATTGACGAAAAACCCAATTAAATCGTCAAGGACATCGTCATTTCTTCCTGCTATTGGACTACCAATAGGAATATCATTCCCTGCTCCAAGCCTTGTTAATAAAGTTGTTAACCCTGCCTGTAAAACCATGAATAAGCTGACACCTGCTTTTCTTGATAGCTCCAACAGCCTCTGATGTAAGTGAGCATTAATGTTAATTGCTATGGTTTCACCAAGATAACTGGATTCTAAAGGTCGAGAGTAATCACGTGGAATATCAATTTCACCTGGAAGATCCTTTAACTCTTTTTTCCAAAATTCAATTTGCTCGTTGACTAAGCTATTTGCTTCTTCATTATTTAATAACTTCTTTTGCCACATTGTATAATCGGCATATTGGACGGATAGAGGCGCCCATTCTACTTTTGAGCTTTGATAACGTGCTTTATACGCTTTAGATAAATCACCTGTAAGAGGTGTTAACGACCATCCATCTCCTATAATATGATGAACAACCAATACAAGCGCGTATTCTTGAGAGTCAAGGGCAAAAAGCTGTGCACGAACGGCTGGTTCACTCTCAAGATTAAAACTATACCTCACTGCTTCATTTATTTTCTCTTCAACTTCTCTCTTGTTAATATGAGAAACCTTAAGCTCAACATGCATTTCATTTGGTTGTAAGATATGCTGATAGGATTCCCCATTTACTTTCGGAAATATTGTACGAAGTGGCTCATGACGATTCACTACGTCGTTTAGAGCTTCTTGGAGCGCTTTTATATTCAGCTCACCCATCAACCTTACAACTATAGGAATATTATAGGTAGGGCTTGCTCCTTCTAAATGGTTTAAAAACCATAATCGACGCTGTGCAAATGACAGTGGGATTCGCTCAGGTCTGCTTATCTTTTCAATAGGCGGCCGTTTTGACTGCCCTTTATCTAACTGACTGGCTAATCCAGCAATTGTAGGGGTCTCAAAAATTTGAGAAATTCCTAATTCTATCCCAAAAGAATCACGAATACGCATCATTAGCTTTGAAGCTAATAGAGAATGTCCACCTAATTCAAAAAAGCTGTCGTCAATGCCAATATTAGAAACACCCAGAACCTCACTAAATAAATCGCTTATTATTTCCTCTTGAGGTGTACGAGGTCCGCGGTTCGTCACCATCGCTTCAATATTAGGAGCTGGCAGATTTCTTCGATTCAATTTGCCATTAGACGTCAGCGGAAGTTCGTCCATTACTACAAATGCAGATGGAATCATATAGTCTGGTAATCGCTTATTTATATAGTTTCGTAGGCTCTTAAGGTCAAGCTTAGAAGTAGTTGGAACAAGATAAGCAACTAGACGCTTATCTTCTTTTATATCTTCTCTTACAATTACTGCAGCTTGAGCAACTTCAGAGTGACTCGTTAGCGCAGTCTCTATCTCTCCTACCTCAATTCGAAATCCGCGAATTTTAACCTGGTAGTCTGATCGACTAATATATTCTAAAGAACCATCTTTATGCCAACGAACAAGATCACCCGTGCGATACATCCTACTTCCTTTTTCTCCGTAAGGATTTGCAACAAAACGTTCAGCTGTTAAATCCATACGTCCTAAGTAGCCGTGTGCTAACCCTTTACCACCTATATATAAATCGCCAATAACCCCTTCTGGAACAGGCTGTAAACTGTTATCTAGCACATACATCTCAGTATTCCAAATTGGAAAACCAATTCTTGGCACACCTTTCTCTTCTGGATTCAATTTCAATGAAGAAGACCAGATTGTTGTTTCAGTAGGTCCATACAAATTAGTTACTTCACACTCTAAATCCTGTAGCTTGTCTTTAAGCTCACGAGAAAGAGCTTCTCCTCCTACCAAGACGCGGAGACCTCTTAGTTTTTCTGGATAACTTGAGGACAACGCCTGCCAAAGTGTAGGGGTTGCTTGCATGATTGTAATGTTGTGTTCATGCATCATATTCGTTAGAGTTTTTGGATCTTTAATATCTTCCTTCCTGGAAATTACGCAGCTAGCTCCACTAATTAGAGGTAAAAAAATTTCTAAAACTGAAATATCAAATGCAATTGTTGTTACAGCTAGTAAACAATCATCTGTACTTAAAGAGAACTGTTGTTTCATAGATAATAAAAAGTTAATTAATCCTTCAGAGGAAATGACAACTCCTTTTGGCTTACCAGTTGAACCCGATGTATAAATCATATAAACCGGGTTTAATACATGCCTTGGCCCGTAAATGGTGGTCAGGTCAACGTTTTCATCTGAATAAATTTTCAGTGTTTTTGTTGTTTGCTCATCGTCTAGAATAAGTAGATTAATGTTCGAATAATCTAGCTGCTTACTAGTTACTTTATCCGTTACTATGTAAGTAGGTTGAGCATTACTTAGCATAAATTCAACTCTGTCGGCTGGATAATCAGGATCAATTGGTAAATAGGCTGCTCCAGCTTTAAGAACAGCTAACATCGCAATTACCATATCTGCAGAGCGTGGCAATACTAAAGCCACAAACTGCTCAGGTCCAATGCCTTTTTCGATTAATAAATTAGTAAAGCGATTTACTTGTTGATTTAATTGACGATAACTCAGAGTTTTACCTTGATAAAGTAAAGCTGTAGCTTCAGGATTTTCTGCTACTTGTTTTTCAAATAATGTAGGCAAGCTCACTGCAGGAAGTGGCTGAACTGTTTCATTAACTTCATGCACTAACTGCTTTCGTTCCCGCGATAATAATAGATTGATATTTCCAATGAATACATCTTTCTCTGCTTTGGAAATAGTTTCAAGTAGATGTAAAAAGCGACGATGATGCATATTTAACTCTTCATGGCTATAAACGGTAGGATTTGCATCTATGTCAACTCTTAACCCGCTTTCATGAGCTTGACTATAAACATTAATAGATAAGTCATCAACTGGACCCGTTGCTAACTTATGTGTAACCCCCTGACTTCCAGCAAAATTCAAACTATATTCAAACGGCATAACATTTACTTGCGGCCCAAATAAGCGATGGTTGTCTCCCACTAGCTTCAAATTTCTACGAAGCTCTTCATGGCGATACTTTTGGTGCTTTCGTATAGCATTAATTTCAGTGGAAATTTGCATCACCAAGTCTGACAAGCACATATCAGGACGTACTTGTAACCGTAGTGGCAATAAGTTCATAACCATAGCAGGTGTTTTAATCGCTTTGGAACCTAACCTTCCCATCATTGGTAAACTAAGCACAACATCGTTTGTACCAGTCAAACGACTTACGTACAAAGCAGTAGCTGCGATAATTAACTCGTGCCACTTTCCATTAAACAATTCTGATGCTTTATGTAACTCTTTCGTTACAGTAGGTGATAAATTCCCTGTCGCTTGAAGGTAACTAGTAGAACGCTTGGGTACCTGATTGGATAAGCTTGCAACTTCTAGATTTTCCTCGAAACGATTAACCCAAAATTCTTGATCGTTTATAAAACTTTCTGAATGACGATAAGCCTCATCTTCTTCTAACACAGATTGAAATGAATTGAAGAACCTTTCTTCATAATTGTTGTCATTCATTAATGCCGTATAAAGTGTCGCCACGCGCTGCGAAATAAGTGAAAAGCCAAACGCATCCATGACAATATGATGGATTCGCTGATACCATAAAAAGCGATGATTATTAACTTTAAATAAAGCTTGATTAAAAAGCGGATCTTTTTCAAGATCAATTGGCATTTTCAAATCGTTAAGCATTTCTTCTTTTGCTAACTCTTCGGCATTTGGCTGATCACTCAAATCAGAAAACTGCAGTTTAAATACGTCTGGTTTTTCAATTCTTTGCTGAGGTCCTTGTTCACCGTTCTCGAAGCGAATATGGAGAGCATCAGCTTCGAGAATTGTATATTGAACCGCTTTTTGAAATGTTTCAATGTCAACGGGTCCATTTATTTCAATATATTCACCTGTATTGTAAATTGGGTTATTTGGTTCTAACTGTTGAGCAAACCAAATCCCAGATTGTGCGCCGGACAAAGTCCAGCGCTCCTGTTGATTGCTTACCATCTTCTCTCTCCTTTCTACCTTATTCTGCATTTACTACTTCTGTTAATTGTTTATCTAAAACTAACTCCCACCATTTTAAAATCGTTGGTTCTTCTGCTAGTGTCATAAAGTTAACATCAACCCCTTTACCTCGAAGAGTTTCTACTAGACTCATCATTCGAATAGAATCTAAGCCTCTGTCAATGAGGTTTTCATCTTCTTTAATTTCTGAAGTAGATTCTTCTAATAACTTAGCGACCTCTTCCTTTAGTTCATCTAATGTAAAACCTTTAGCAACTAAGCTTGTATTAGCTTGTAGCTGATCTAGTACTTGAGCCGTAGAAGCGGTAACTGCGCAGCGTTCAGCTGCATATTGTATGGCCATTTTGTGATGCTCTAATGAAAAGTCAGCTATAGCATCTGCTACCAAGAAGGATTGAATATCTTCCATAAATGCTTCATTTGCTGTTGTTAAGCAACCGATATGCGCGTAAACCCCTGTAATAATTAATTGATTTCTATCTTGTTGCTTCATGATTTCTTTTAATTTTGTGCGCTTAAAGGCACTGTATCTCCATTTTGTTAATACCGTATCATTTTCATTTGGGGCTAATTCATCAATAACTTTTGTTTGCGTAGGATCATCTTCAAGTCCAGGCCCCCAGAAATCTGTTAATAACGCTCGGTCTTCTAACTTTTGATTTCCTGGTTGTGCCGTATATACAACTGGAATTCCTAGCTCAATGCACTTTTCCTTTAAAGCTTTAACATGTTCAATCAGTTCAGGAATAGGTGATTCAGAAAGCGTGTAATTATTAAGAAAATATTGTTGCATATCGTGAATTAATAACACGGCTTGGTTTGGATTTACGCTCCAAGAAACTTTATTTTTAGGTAAATTAGATTGTTCAGGCATTACATATGGTGTGATAGCTGGAATTGCCATCAAATCACTCCTTCATTTTTAATTTGGTTTTTGATTAGTTAACTGTCTTCATTAATTGGTCTGCAATCTGTTGGCGCAGTTTATTTTTGCTGACTTTGCCTAATGGTGTGTATGGAAATTCTTCAACAAATTCAATTCGATCGGGAATTTTAAAAGTTGCTAAGCCACGCTTCTTTAAAAAACTTTTCAGCTCATTGCTTGCGATTGTGGAATGCGGGCGACGAATCACAAACGCGCAAGATCGCTCTCCTAAATATTGATCCGGCATGGCTACAATTGCGACATCGTGTATATCTGCATGAGCTAGAAGGTGGTTTTCAACCTCTTCAGCAGCTACCTTTTCACCTCCTCGATTAATTTGATCTTTGTCACGCCCTTCTACCGTTAGATAGCCTTTTGAATCAACGCTTACTAAATCACCTGTACGATAAAAACCATCCGTCGTAAACGCTTTTGCGTTATGTTCTTCAGCTTTATAATATCCACGAATTGTATAAGGTCCTCTTGTTAAAAGATGTCCTACTTTCCCAATCCCTATGTCCTCGTCATTATCATCAACGACACGTATTTCATCATAAGGAGACATAGGCTTTCCTTGAGTGAAAATAATTGTTTCCTCGTCATCATCTAAGCGCGTATAGTTTACTAAGCCTTCTGCCATTCCAAATACTTGTTGTAACAAGCAATCGAACGTAGGCTTTATTCGCCTTGCCACTTCAGCGCTTAGCTTGGCACCTCCTACCTGCATAACTCGTAAACTAGAAAAATCATAATGGCGCGAACTTTTTGCTTCTAACCATACTAAAGCAAGCGGAGGCACCAGTGCCGTAATGGTCACACGTTCTTTTTCAATAAGAGGAAAGGCTTGATCTGGACTCGGTCCTGGTGACAGAACCACTCTTCCTCCTGCATAGAGTGTTCCCAGTACCCCTGGCGAACTCAAAGGAAAATTATGAGCAACAGGAAGAGCACATAAATATACGCTTTTCTCATTCATTCCACATACTTCGTTACTAGTTCTTAAACTATAAATATAATCATCATGCGTTCTAGGTATTAGTTTAGATAGTCCTGTACTTCCACCTGATAGCTGTAAGAATGCTATATCACTCGGTGAAACCTCTAGCTTTTTTTGAATTGGTTTACGATATAGTGTAGATAAATTCACAAATTCTTGAGAGTCGCCAACTACAATGACATGCTTTAAACTAGGAGCGCTTTGCTTAGCTTGACGAGCTAATGATCTATAGTCGAATCCAGCATGCTTATCTGCAATGACATATGCAGTGGCCTCAGCAAACTGACAAAAATAATTAATTTCACTACTGCGATGAGTTGGAAGTGCAAATACAGGCAGGGCACCAATTTTAAACAGGGCAAAACATACTTCAAAGAATTCAATGATGTTTGGAAGTTGAATCACAACCCGATCATTCTTTTTCAGGCCTATTGCTAGGAACCCTGACACCAGCTCATTAACTCGTTTATCTAGCTCTGCATAACTTACGTTCCTTGCACCGCATGTGAGCGCAACGCAATCACCATAAGAGTTTGCACGCTTCTCTAGCATTTCCCCAAACGTTTCTCCCCTCCAGCACCCTTCTTTTCTGTAAAGCTCTTGAAACTCTTTAGGCCACAGTGGGCAATCCTTTAACATCATCATTCCTCCACATTCGATATAAACCGTTCTTCTTCAATTCCCATAGCCTTTAGAACGGTACGAAACTTAGCAGATGTTTCAGCTAGTTCTTCTTCTGGCTTAGATGCCCCAACCACTCCTGCACCGGCAAACAATTTAATTGAGCAGTCTTCAATCTCAGCACAACGAATTGTGACAATCCACTCTCCATCACCATTTTCATCGCACCACCCGACCATACCTGTGAAAAAAGCTCGGTCAAATGGCTCAATTTCATAGATTGATTCTCTAGCTGCTTCTGTTGGCGTACCACAAACAGCTGGAGTTGGATGAAGAGCACTTGCTAATTGGAAAGAAGATGTTGAAGAATTTACTATTTCACCGCGAATTTCTGTAGACAAGTGCCACATCGTTTCCGTATGCATAATGGATGGTTGGCTCGGTACTTCTAGCGTTTTACAATATGGCTTAAGAGCTTCTGCTACTGCCTGTACAACCACTGCGTGCTCATGCAAATCTTTTTCCGATGCTAAAAGCTCTGCTGCCCTTCTTTCATCTTCAACAGGATCTGCACTGCGAGGTCTAGATCCTGCAAGTGGATTAGCCACTATTTTTGGGCCTGCCTTAGAAACTAATAATTCAGGGCTAGCACCAATTAATGTGCGTTCAGGGGAATGATGACTGTCCTTATGACCTTCGTCTTTCAAATTAACAGCGAACGTATAACCTTGATGATTATGCTGTGCTAAACTACTTAACAATGCAGGCACATTCACTTGCTGCGAAGCCATAAGATGCAGTGAACGAGATAATACAATCTTTTGAAGATTTCCGTCTTTTATCTGTGCAATACCTTTCGCTACCCCTTGCTTGTATTGTTCAAGGGAAGGTACAGATTTAATACGGTATGAAACCTCTGCAGCAGATGGTGCTTCATTCTCTACTGGAATATTTTCTGATTCAGATATCTCTACATGCTTAGGTATAATTAACTGAGCGCTGTTTTGATAATCGAATGGTACAGCTCCAACAACAATTGGTTTTGAATGCCCAGCCAATTTTGCATTTATCAATGTATCTGAAATACGATTTGCTAAGCCTTTTAGCTGGTTATCATTGGTATGATCGCGAGGAACTTGCGCAAAAACACCTTTTCCTAAAACAGTATTGCTTGGAGAAGCTAGAAAAAAATCTCCTGGTTGATAATCAGCCAACAGGTGTTTTTCTAAGAGAATCGTTTGATTAGTATTGTTCATAATGTCTATACCTCCATTTGACAGATGACGTTGAATGTTATGCTCCTAAAGTAGCTCCTCCATCTACGCACATGTCGTTCATCGTAATATGACTAGCCTGACTAGAAATTAAAAACAGAACTGCATTCGCAATATCAGAAGGCTTTGCAATTTTTTTCAAAGGGATTCCTACCTTAAAGTTTTCAGGTGTTCCTTGAATGACGGTCTCAGCACCTTTATCGCTATCCCATAAAGACCACTGCATCTCCGTATCTGTAGAGCCTGGTGAAACTAAATTACAACGGATGTTATGCTTGGCTAATTCCAGCCCTAAGCACTTTGTAAACATTGTCGCTGCCGCTTTTGATGCAGCATAAGCAGCCATCGATACTCGAGGTACATGAGCTGCATTTGAACCGATAGTGACGATATTTCCACCTTGCCGCAAAATCATTTTTTTACTTACAGCTTGCGAGACATTAAATACCCCTGTTGAATTCACAGAGAATATATCATTCCAATCCTTTTCTCTAATAGATTCGATTGTATCCATTTTCAATATGCCAGCAACGTTAATAAGAATTTCAATTGGCCCTATCTGTTCTTCAACTAAATCAACTTTTTTATTAACTTCTTTATAATTACTTACGTCGATTTCATATACCGTTACGTCCAAACCTTTAGACTGTAACTCTTCTTTTAGCATTTGTAGTTTTTCTATATTTTTATCTGTTGCAACAACTCTCGCACCAAACTTAGCTAATTTTCGTACAATTTCTTTTCCAATCCCTTGAGCACTGCCTGTTACAAGTGCTACCTTTCCTTTTAATTCCTCAGCTTCCATTTAGGTACTCCCCTGCCTTCCATTACTATAGTTTACTTTGATTTCAATTAATTGATAAAGATTATCGTTATCACTTAAAAAGAGGTAGACTGCTGCCTTTTCATCATTTCTTAAAGCGTAAGAAATGCCTTATTAAACAACGGATGAAAACCTTATTGCTTTGTTAACTAGCGGAAGCAGTACGGAAAGGTGACCTTCATCTTCAAACTCCTTAAATTCAACGTGTAGTCCATACTTCTTGAATCGATTGGAACATTGAAACGCATTATCGTTCATACCGCTTTTATGGTGTTTTTCTAATTCTCCTACGCTAATTAAAACATTAACATTAATTTTTTCTTTTCTTGCTTTTTCTTGAAACTGCTCTTCCAGCTGCGAAAATAACCGTTTATTCCAATGAATCGATGGACTTCCAGCTATATAGGTTTGAAATGTATGAGGCTTTACTAACAATGTGCTAAGAACAAAAAGCCCTCCTAGGGAATGACCAAAAATTGTTTGTTTATTTTGATCTACATGAAAATCTCGATGCATAATAGGTTTTAAGTCTTCCTCAATAAAACGCAAAAAGTTTTCAGCCCCCCCGTGTTTAGGCCACGCCCTTCCAGATGGTGAAATCGGTAACTCTTCATTTGTAGATGGGAATGTAAAGTCATAATATCGCTCTACAGAAAACGGCGTATCAACCGGATAACCGATTCCAACAATAATTGCCGGAACTACGCCCGTTTTTTCTGACCTACCACTTTGCAAACGCATCGCTTCAACAACAGTACCAAAGATGGAGTTTGCATCTAATACATAGATAATTGGATAACCATTCTCAGGCGGTTCACTTGAAGGTTTTGAAACAAAGATTTGATACTCTTTGGCTTCAAACCTTGATTTAACTTGCTTTTGCTCTGCTCCAACAATTACTACTTCTTTTCGTTCAGTTGTGTTCACATAAGCCCTCCTTTTATTTTTTGTTTAAAACTACCAAAAACCATTGAGAAGTGTTATCATTTAAACAAGTCAAATGATAAACATTCTCAATAGTTATGTCAACCATATTTTCTTTTTTTTATAAAATATGGTCTTATTAACCATTTTTATTTAATTAGAAAATTTTTAATAAATAAAGATAAATTCTTCTTGAAATGATCTTTACATAGTTATATACTTGTCAATGCAAGTAATTGATACTGATAATCATTTTCAATTATTGAGGGAGGAGGTGATAAATATACCCAGCACACACGTTATTTTCTTAATATTCAGTATTTAAATTTAAAATTCATTTAAAAAGGGGCAATAAAACGATGAACGTAAAGAAAAAATTATTTTTAGCTAGTATGGCAACTGTTATTAGTATTAACCTGGCCGCTTGTGGTAGCACTGAAACAACTTCACAGTCTGACACAAAGCAAGAAACAAACGCCAAAGATAAAGAAAAAACTGAAGCAAAACAGGAAACAAGAGAAATTACATACCTTGATAAAACCTATACTGTTCCTACAAATGTTAAGAAAATTGCAGCAGCTAGCTTAGAATCCATGGAAGATGCGGCCGTATTAGGAGTAAAACCTGTTGGGACAATTACAGTAGGTGGTGAGCTACCTTCTTATTTAGCTAAAGAGCTACAAGGTGCTGAATCACTAGGAGAAAAAATGCAACCAAACTACGAGACTATCTTAAGCTTAAAACCTGATGTTATTTTCTGGACTTCTAAATCTCCCGAAAATGTTACGCAACAATTAGAAAAACTTGGTCCAACCTTCCCTTATTCTCATATTTCAACAAACTGGGAAGCTAACTTGCGCTTAATGGCCGAGCTTACTGGTAAAGAAGATAAGGCGGAGAAAATCATTTCAGATTATACGAAAAATGCTCAGGAAACAAAAGCGAAAATTGGCGATCAACTAACTGATAAAAAGGTTATCGTAGCTAGAGTACGCAATGGTAATCTTAACCTGTATCCACAGGATGTTTATTTAAATCCTGTACTATACAATGATTTAGGCATTGCTGTTCCAGAAGAAATTAAAAGTGTAAAAGCTCAAGAAATGATCTCAGTAGAACAGATGGCTAAGATGAACCCTGATTATATCTTTTTACAATTCGCCGAGAGCGAAAACGCTAATCAACCTAAAGGACTAGAAGAATTAGAAAACAACCCTATTTGGAAAAGTATGAATGCTGCTAAAAATGATAAAATATTTGTTAATTCTGTAGACCCTCTTGCTCAAGGCGGTACAGCATGGAGTAAAACCAAATTTTTAGAAGCAGCATCAAAAGATTTAACAAAATAACAGGTGTTAACCGATATGACAAAAACAACTTGGTTACCAGTGCTCATTTTAGTAGTGGCTCCTTTATTTGTGGTTGGTTCTCTTATTCTATCAATCCTATATGGTGCCGATAATATTGGAATTAAAACCGTATGGAATGCTATTTTTCATTATGACCAAGCAAACCTGGATCATAATATAATTCTTACTTCGCGCGTACCAAGAGCGGTTGCTGCATTACTTGTAGGAGCATTTTTAGCCATATCGGGTTCCATTATGCAGGGGATGACAAGAAACTATCTTGCATCCCCTTCCATTATGGGGGTTACAGATGGCTCTGCTTTTGTTATTACGCTTTGCATGGTGCTTGCTCCTAGTATGTCTTCTTTAGAAATGGTGTTATTTTCAATCGTTGGTTCTGCTTTAGGAGCTGGAATTGTATTTGGATTCGGGTCTTTACTTCCAAACGGCTTATCTCCTGTTAGATTAGCAATTATCGGTACCGTCATAGGGACCTTTTTAAGTGGTACCTCTGCAGCTATCGCTTCTTATTTTCAAGTTTCTCAAGATATTAGCTTTTGGTATAATACAAAGCTTCATCAAATTGACCCTGCTCTCTTAAAGTTAACGATACCTTTTGGTTTAATTGGACTCCTTTTAGCACTGTCAATTTCAAAATCAATTACAATTCTTTCTCTAGGTGATGAAGTTTCAATTAGTCTAGGTCAACGTACGAAGGCTATTAAATTACTTTCTCTTTTAGCGGTTGTTTGTTTAACAGGAATTGCTGTTGCGCTTGTTGGAAAAGTAGGTTTTGTAGGATTGATTATTCCACACATCACCCGCTTTTTAGTCGGCATTGATTATAAATGGGTAATACCTTGTGCAGGTGTAATCGGAGGTGTCTTTCTAGTAGTATCTGACATTATCAGCCGGTTTATTAACTCCCCATTTGAAACACCAGTGGGCGTAATTACATCTCTTATCGGTGTACCATTCTTTCTTTATTTAATTCGAACACGAGGAGGAGAAAAGCATGCTTAATACTCCTCAGCAAAAATATATTGCAACGCTATTTATCATCACCATTCTAATTTTTATTTCTGCGTATTTAAGTATAAGCAGTGGTTTATTTAACATGAATATCTGGGATATTATAAAAACAATTTTGCGCATTGATCCAAATCCAGATTACGATTTAGTTATCTTCGACTTTAGACTTCCTCGGATTGTCATTGCGCTCTTAGTAGGAATTGGATTGGGGATTGCAGGAACAGTTGTTCAAGGGATAACTCGAAACGGATTAGCAGAGCCAGGTATTTTGGGCATCAATGCTGGCGCTGGAACCGCCATCGTTATTTTTATGCTTATCTTTCAGTTTCAAACTGCTGCAACAGGGTGGCTTGCTATCATGATGATGCCTCTTTTTGGACTGGCTGGTGGTTTACTAGCCGCTTTCTTAATTTATACATTCGCTTGGAAAGACGGCGAACTTGATGTGTCTCGCCTTCTACTAACAGGAATTGCAATTGGTTCTGCTTTCGGATCTTTATCTTTATATTTATCGTTAAAGATGAAGGCAACTGATTTTGAAATGGCAGCTGTTTGGGTTTCAGGAAGCATCTATGATGCTAACTGGATATATATTTCAGCTATGCTACCTTGGCTTATTCTTTTCATACCCATCATCTATAAAAAAGCGTACTTACTTGATTTATTTCAACTGGAAGAAACAAGTGTTAAAAGCTTAGGAGTATCTGTTCAAAAAGAGAAATCCATTTTACTCATCACCAGTATTGGATTAGTAAGCGCCTGCGTAGCTGTTTCAGGTAGTATTGGTTTCGTTGGGCTTATCGCTCCTCATATCGCTAAACGCCTGGTAGGCATTGATCATCGCTATGTTTTACCAGTTAGTGGCGCAATCGGTGCGTTATTGGTTATGTTCTCAGACTTTATTGGAAAAACCGTATTTGCCCCAGCTGAGCTTGCAGTAGGAATCGTCATTTCCATTATCGGCGTCCCTTATTTTCTGTATCTATTATTAAAAGCAAAAGCTTAGAAGGAGAGATTACTTATGAGCATTCTCCGCGTAGAAGATTTAGAAACTTGCTACGACAAATCACCTATCTTTCAAAACTTAAATCTAGACATACAAGAAGGAAAGATTACAACAATTATTGGACCAAACGGCTGTGGGAAATCAACGTTATTAAAAACAATTGGACGAATTTTAAAGCAAACAAACGGAAAAGTGTATCTACAAGAAAAAGACTTAGCAACGATCCATACAAAGGAGATTGCTAAGCATCTTGCTTTACTTCCACAGCACCCAACAGCTCCAGGGCAGTTAAAAGTGGAAGAGCTGATTTCATACGGAAGATATCCGCATCGTAAAAATGTAAATAAACTTACAAAACAAGATCAAGAATTAATTAATTGGGCCATGGATATTACCAATGTTTCGGATTTTAAGAACCGACAAATTGCTAATCTATCGGGTGGGCAGCGCCAAAAGGTTTGGCTTGCAATGGCTTTAGCTCAAGAAACGGATATTCTACTATTAGATGAACCGACTACGTTTCTTGACATGTCTCATCAGCTTGAAGTTCTTCAAATTGTTGAAGAACTCAATGTAGAAAAGCATTGTACAGTTGTAATGGTGCTGCATGATATTAATCATGCAGCACGCTTCTCTGATGAAATCATCGCAATGAAACAAGGAAAGCTAATAAACGTAGGAAAACCTACTGAAATCATTACACCTGAAACACTTAAAACAGTTTTTGAAATCGAAGCACGCGTAATGGTGGACCCATATACTGGAGCTCCTGTTTGCTTTAGCTATGATAGCTTATCATCTAAAAAGCCTACTTTAGATATGTACGTCACAAACTGAATGAGGAGATTTCTATGAGCAATTCTACTTATCAACCAAACTCTAGTACGGAATCTTGGTCCATTACTTCTAAGGTAGATCAAACACAATATGAAATTGTGATTTCAAAACCCCTACAGCCTCCTCCACCTACAGGCTATCCAGTAATTTACGTATTAGATGGAAATGCTTTTTTCCAAACGGTTAAAGATGCCGTTCGTTTGCAGGCTAGAAAAAGTGAGAAAACAGGGGTATCTCCTGCTGTTGTAGTAGGAGTTGGTTATGCAACGGACCAAGATTTTGATACCGCTAACCGCTTGTATCATTTCACTCCTACTTCGAGAAGAAGTATAGATGCGGGAAAATCAGGTGGGGCTAAAAATTTTTTAGCATTCATTGAAGAGGAACTAAAACCACAAATTGAAAAGACTTTTTCTATAAATGTCTTGCATCAAACTTTATTCGGACATTCTTTAGGAGGATTATTTGCTTTATATACGCTGTTTATTAAAGCTACAGCTTTCCAATATTACATAGCAATTAGCCCTTCTATCTGGTGGGATAACCGCTATATCCTAACAAGAGTAGAACCATTTATGACAAATCTTCACAAACAAAAAAACAGGCTGAATCTATTTTTAGCAGTGGGCTCTAGAGAAACTGACTTTATGATTTCTGATTCAAGTGAACTATTTCATACGTTATTTCCCGCTACAAGCAGCAACCTTAACGTAACGTATTATAAAGCTGATGAAGAGAATCATATTTCAATGGTTCCCTCGGTTGTTAGCCGCGTGTTAAGATTTATATCAAACAGCTAAATATGAACAGTCTTTATTTCTAGTAAATAAAGACTGTTCTCGATTATACTTGTTTAAACAAGTATTTAAGAAATACTGTTTTTGAAGGATATAAAATAATACAAACCTCTAGTCCCAACAATCATTAAACTACTTTTATCACTGTACCTTTATGTCCTCCTCAACAGATTTGACTGACTAAAAATTTTCAAGGAGTATATAAACCATGTCAACAGACGAATATTTACTTTTTTTAAAACAGAACGGTTATCACATAACAAACCAAAGACGCGTCTTAATCTCTTTTTTTTGTGACCGCCAAGATGCCGAGCTGTCTGCTCAGCAAGTTATTGATCACTTGAAGAATACAAATAAAAGAATCAGCTTCGATACGGTTTATAAGAACTTATCTTTATTTGTAGAGTTAGGATTCTTAAACTGTAGAGAAGATGAAACAACAAAGACATTTTCATTGAATATAGTTGACTCTCCTGTTTACTACTGAGAGAAGTTACTACATTTACTCAATACAAAGAGCAAAAGGGTTCGCAACCATGAACACTTTTGCTCTTTTTCTTATTATTCTTGGCTTAATTCTATCGCTTGCTTAAGGTCATCAATAATGTCGTCAATCGCTTCCGTTCCATTTGATAAACGAATTAACCCTGGCGTTACCCCGCTTGCTATCTGTTCTTCAAGTGTTAGCTGTTGATGCGTCGTACTCGCTGGATGAATAATTAATGACTTGGAATCTCCTACGTTCGCTAAATGAGAAAATAGCTGAACCGAATCAATAAGCTTTTGACCCGCTTTTTTTCCAATCAAACTTGCCGCTGTCCACAATGACACCACCGATTGTTTCTGCGAAAATGGCTTTTGTTTTATCCGTAATGGCATGCTCAAAATTGCTAGCGTCACTAGCATCTACAAAATGCACCTTGATGCCAAGCTTCCCTAACGTATGGGCGAATAGATTGTACGTTCCTCCGTAAATACTGGATGACGACACAATTTCATCGCCCGCTGACGCAATGTTTAAGATTGAAAACGTAATTGCCGACTGACCGGATGCTACCGCGAGCGCTCCCGTTCCTTTTTCCAGTAGCGCTATTCGCTTTTCAAACACGTCCGTAGTTGGATTCATAATGCGGCTGTAAATATTTCCTTCACTCTGTAAGCTGAACAAACTTGCTGCGTGTTCACTATCATGAAACACATACGAAGACGTTTGGTAAATTGGGACTGTTCTTGATAACGTCGTCGGATCAACTTCCTGCCCTCCGTGAATAGCTACTGTTTCAGGCTTCAATTCTCTTTTTTGTGTCATAATGCTTTCTCCCTTGTCTTGGTTTTAACATAAGAACATTCTTTTACATAAATGCACAAAATCCTTTTTATTTTTACAACAAGGCAAATTATTTTTTCTATACCATTTTTTAGTTCACAAAAATGAATTGAATGATTTGCTACAATAAATCAGCTTAAACTGATATACCAAGTTTTACTGATAATGAGCATTTTTCGATACAAATATTTCCATTCGATTAGAAATGATAGGTACCCTATGCCACTTGGAGCTCATTTTTAATTTGCTCAAGTGACGTTCCATTTGTGGTTTCACGATACACAAACTCAATGATACTGCCGATTTTTTGTTTTCTTATGCACTGAATGGCTAGGTTAAAGGCAGCCTTTCTAAGGTACATCGCAAAAACATAGGTGAACTGGACAATGGTCCAAAAACGCTTAATCGCTCGTTCACTCCGGACTTGATAACCGTTAAAGCCAACCATGCCTTTGACCTGTTTAAAGTAGGTCTCGATGCTCCAGCGTTGACTGTAATACGATAAAATTTGTTCTGTTGTCAGTTCTGTATCGGTGCTTAAAAAACAACGCATACGCTTAGGTTCCATGGGATATTCTTCCTTCCAGCACATTAATACGACACCCATATCAAGATCGTTTAAGGCACCTTCGTACCGGTAGACTCGATAAGATTCATGACCGATTGTCACTAAATCAGTCTCTTTTTCTCTAATATAACGGGCGAATTCTTTCGCTTGAATTCGAATCCCTTGCGGATAAAGAATACGGTTTGTTTTTAAGGCACCAATCACATGAATCCCTTTTGACAACGCAACGTCAATAATGGAACCAGAGGTGTACCAACTATCACAAAGTAAGTAAACAGATGGCTGAAGCGCTGGAACACGTTTAATCATCTCTATGGAGAGTTTAATTTTACTTTCCGTTGTTTCTTTATGGAATAGCCGAAACTCGTATGGATATGCTTGGTCACCGTTTTTCAACATCAGTTGGACGACTTGATGACCCCAAACGCTTTTACCGTCTGTGTGTGAAAAGTGGTACCCGCATGATTCTGTCGGGGTGCTTGCCTGTGACGAAGGCTTGGTCTTTTCACAAATTGTGTCATCCAGTAGTAGAAAAACCGGTTCATCTTGATCCATTTTTTGAAGAATCTGTTCTTGGGTCTGTCGAAGCAGGTAGCCTTCATTCCATGAACCTTTTTTCAAGAAATGGCCAAGAGTCGTACGATGTTTCTTTTGATGACTAAACGAATGAATTTCCGTTAGTTTACCTGTAAACCCCACACTCAACATTCCATCTATAAAGTGGGTTAAGTGGTTGATGACAGGTTTTGAGAAATAAAAGGGCAGCTTCCATTTTATTAAGCCATTGTAGATTTCTTCTTGATGTGATAGTCTATTCATTGGACAAATAATGCTCCTCTGGATGGATGATTGGGTCAGAGCTTTCATTCTAAACCAGGTTTGCGTATTTGTCTTTTTTATTTTATAAGATGGAAATATTTTGAACTGAATTTACTCATTATCAGGTTTTATTTTTATTAGCAATCAACTAAACTTTTTATTGATAAAAATAGATATAAACCACAACTTTTCTCTAACTCTTTCTTCTAAACAATAGATTTTAACAAAAAGGAGCGTCAATCACTTGGTCGATTTACCAAAAAACAGATTTCTCTCTGGTACGATCAGTACGGTGAAGCAGTCTTTAAGTTTATCTTTATGATGATTAAAGACTACCAGCAAGCAGAAGATTTAACCGAAGAAACCTTTGTAAAAGCATACGTTCATATCGATGCTTTTCAAGAAACAGCGGACATTCTAAACTGGTCAGAAAGCAAAGTGAAGTCTACTTTATTTCGGGCACTGCACGGCTTAGAACGACAGCTTCTGAAGGGAGATTATGAATATGACAGCAAACCAAGACAAACGCAATAAACATATTTTCAAAGAGTTAGATGCAAGCTTTTCGCTGAGCGAATCAACGAGGAAAAGAATGAAGCAAAATATTATGGTGGAAATTGACCAAAGAGCTACAAGAATTCATTCACCTGTCCGAAAGAAACCGTTTCAAAAGAAGCTGCTTTATACAAGCTTAGCCACATGTCTACTAGCAGCTTTGTTTATTGGTTCAACCTTTGTCTCACCTGCCATGGCTCAGGTAGCTTCTAAAATCCCTTACCTTGGAAAGCTTTTTGAACCTGAACCAATTACAGATATAATCTTTGATACCTTAGAGAAACAAAACTATAAAGTAAGCAGTGTAGGAACTGTTTATCCAGACGGCAAAATCATGGATGACATACAACGAACATTGAAAGCTAAAGGATACCATTTAGTAACGATTGGAATTACTACTCATGTTGATAAAGATAATCACGATAGCTATTCTATTGACCTGGAAATAGCGGATACAGAAACAAGAACAGACGCTATAAAAAAAGAAGCGCAACAAATTTTAAAGAAATATGATCAAGCAAACACGGACATTACATTTACAAAAGTAAACGGACCAAAACGCGAACAAGACGGACGCTGGGGAACAATCGTTACCACAATAGGGGATGGTTTACTAAGCAAAAAGAAATATGAAGTCGTTGGAATTGGTTATTCAGTTAACCCATCTCCGCACCTAAACATTACAATATCTCGTCAAGAAGAACCGCAGCTATTTGCAAAAGAACTAGAAAAAGTTGTAGAGGAATTTTTAGAATCAGATAAGATGAAGAAACAACTTCAAGGTGATTCATATGAAGTTATTATTCAAAATGAAGCTGGGGAAAGGTTAAACTAGTTTCATAAAAAGCACCTATTTTAGGTGCTTTTTTGTGTCTACTCTTTTACAGGTTAATACAGTTCGTTCCCCTTGATATAGATGGGCGCCTAAAATTTCTAGTGAGACAATAATTCTTTTTCCATCCACTAAAATAGTTTGTTCAAAAGCTCTTAAACTTATAAAATTAAAAGTAATAGTTATCTCAAATAGATACTAGGTTGTAAAAACAAAAAGAAGTCAATCTATATTCAGATTGACCATTTAAAAGAGTAATTACATCACCCTTTTTTATTTTCTATCTCTTCTGATACTTTATGAATGCTTTTTATATTTAGAATCCATAGGATACTTACTCCTACGTAATATATGCCTATTATTGATAGATTATCTGATAAATTAACCCAAATAGGTTTTGATAAGCCAAAATGCCCCCAAATAACAGCTATAAGGAAAAAGGTTAAAGGAGTGACCAGGTGGACCATCCCATATAAAACTTTGCTAAATTTCATAATTTATTCCCCCTTAACTTTTAACAATTTCTTTCTTACTATCCATGTTTATAGGTGCACACTCCTCCATAATAAATTAAAGTGCCTGCTAAACCAACAGCATTTGAGCCTACGGCAAACTTCACTAGTAATTTAGCCGCTTCCTTATAAGCTTTCTTTTCAAGATATGCCCATAACCCACCTTCAAGTGCAGCTGTGACCATCGCTACTCCGAAATGGTCTTTTATAGCTCCTATCATACATGATTTCCAAGCTTCGTTTGATGCCGTTACCATTAAATTCCCATTTCTAGATTTTGTGTTTTCAACTGGCTGAAGACCAACCGTTAACATCTCAATTTCATCACGGACTTCCTTTCCAAATTCATCTTCAATCTTTTCAAAGTCAAATGTTCTTAGTCCATTTTCTACGACCAAAGCTTCTTCCATCAAGAACTCAAGTTGAGCTGCTAATTCCTCCACTAGTTCTTCTTCCGCAGGAAATCCTTCAGATCCTTTTGCTTGCAAAGGAAAGCAGAAAGCAACAAAAAGTGCAAGTATCAATGTTGGGACACAAGTTAATCTTATTGCTTTGTTATTTATCATTCTCCCTAACTCCTTTTTGGTATTTTATTACACAAATTTAATATTAAAGCACATTTGAACCTGCTTCATTATGAAAATATAAAAAAGGAGAATCGATTCAAATTAATACAAGATAATGGATTGATTAGGTAATAAAAGCATTAGTTAAAAAATACTAAAAACTCTTCACATTAGCATTTAAAGGGCTTTCATATAATAAATAACTTTTTTCAAATATTCATGTAGTACAGATCTAAGCTTTCCCACCAAAATCAAAACCACAAGAAAAAACCGAGAAGCATTTACATCTTCTCGGCCTACTTTTACTGTAAGAGCTTCCTATATATAATACATGAGAGAATCGTCTTGCTCACTCTGCTTGTTCATATTTTGTGCATGTAACGACTGCGTAGATTGGACCTTATTAACGCGCTTCTGACGATTGGAAAACAGTAAACAAACGGAAAGAACGGAAGCTACTAAGCCTACAATTAAGGCACTCACCTGACATTCCTCCTTTATAGAATATATATATTCTATTTTACCACTAATGTACGTAAATGAAGCCTTTTTCTCCAAAATTTCCATCTGCTTTTACAGAGTTGTTGCTTGCTTCATTTCTTCCTTCGTCTCTTTATTCCCTTTCCTACTCGATACGTAGCTATTTAGCGCCATACCAACAATAACAAGTACAATTCCAATGCACGAAACGTATGTAGGTAGCGGCATGCCAAGCAGAATCATTTCGCCAAGTAGCGCAAACAATACTTCAAGCGACTGAGTAGCTTCGACTGCTCCGAGCTTTTTCATATCACCTTTGACCATATTGGTTGCTGCAAAGAATAAGACCGTCGCAATAACGCCTGAAAACAAAGCAACCCAGCCCGATTGAATGACCTGTGAGGTGCGAGGTGGCCCAGCGGTAATCAAACCATAAATCGCTAAGATAATCCAAAACGGTAAACTTGCAATTGTCATTCCGAGCACGCGCTGGTAAGCATCTAAGCGGTTGGATACAACCACCATCATCTTACGATTGCCAAGCGGATAAGCAAAAGAAGCAACTAAAATTGGCAATGTACAAAGCAGTACGCTCACAAGCGATAGTGTTGTTGCGTGTTCAATTTGCATAATGGCGACGCCAAGTAAAATAATGAGGGCCATCGCTAAGCTTTTAAAAGGTATTTTTCCTTTTACTTGAATAGGTCCCTTACTCGTTTGAATCGTTTCATAAAATAAAGGAGCTAGAAGCGAACCTGAGATAATCGTAATTTGCCACGTTCCCGCAATTAACCAGCTCGGACCGTAAGCACTCGCATAGCAAAGCGGCGCGTAGAATAACCCAAAGCCAATCGTGCTCCACATAACCCACTGCATTGGCGCTTTTTTCATTTCCGCAAACGTAGCGGAAAGTTTTTTCCTAGCGATGACGATGATCAACAGTAGTGGAACCATAAAGAAAAAGCGTAAGGAAGCACTCCAAATCCAGCTTCCACCTTCAACTTCCATCATACGATTTAAAACAAATGTAAACGCAAAGAAAAACGCCGAGCACACGCCTAATATAATTGGCTTCAATTCCCTAACCCCCGTATGTAACACATAATAATGTAAATAAATTGTAAAACCAATATATCGCATTTTGGTTATTTATTCAACGCTATTTTTAACTCATAAAAAAGAGCCCTCACGCTCGTGATGACTCTCTACGCTAATAGCTCTCCAAGGCTTAGCCAATTTTTCTCTACGAGATTCGCTGCTTGGAGCGGTTCCTGACTTTGACACACCTCAATAATTCCTTTGTGCTCGCTTACTGATTTGAATCCTTTCTCAGACGAAAACTTAGCTACTTCCAACCGGTAAATTTTTGACTCACTGCGCTCTAGTGCTAAGAGAATTTCAGGGTTATTCGCAGCTTCTAAAAACACGCGGTGAAAGGCTTGATCTGCTTCGATGGCGCCGATGATATCATGCTTTTCCACCGCACTCTGCAGCGCAGCATTATGATGAGCTAGCGCTTTGAAATCTTCTTCTGTCAGATGCGCAACGGCAAGCTTAGTTGCCAATGCATGAAGAACGGCAACTACGGTAAACGCGTGCTTGGCTTCTTCAGGGTTTAACGAAGATACTTTAGTAATGGAGCCTGGAATCGATTCAACAAGCCCTTCATCTTCCAAGCGTTTTAACGCTTCTCTTACCGGCGTTCTGCTGACGCTAAATTTTTCAGCTAGCTCCTTATCATTCAAGCGCTGGTCCGGTGGAAACTCTAACGTAATAATTCCTTGCTTTAAAGTTTGATAAATTTCTTCTCGCAATGATAAACGTTTAATGGGTTTAATCAATTCTCTTTTCATAAAACCAATATATCAAATGCTGGAAGTTTGTTCAATTCTGTACTTAGTCACCTTTTAAGTTAGGCTTATATGTATATATTACCATTTATAAACAAAAAAAATCCGCATTGTTTTACGGACTTTTTCGAGAACTTATTATGCATACCCAAGCGCTTTTAAAGCGGCTTTGACATGCGTATAGGTTTTTAAGACTGTAAAGTTTACTTGAAGGTCTCTCATTTTTTTCGCTATAGAAGGCATGATGCCTGTTATGATTACCTGCGTTCCGGTAATGGTAATTAAATCGTGCAGATTATACATGTAAGCTACTACATCTTCATCCATTTCCAATAAACCTGAAAAATCGATAATAAAATGATCATCTTTACTTTCATCAATGTATGTTGATACTTTGGATGCAATCATATGATATCGCTGTTCATTCAAAACACCAACAATCGGTAGAACAGAAACCCCGTCTTTCACTGGAACAATTGGCGTTGACATCTCCTGCATCCTTTCATAGTAATCATAAATCACTTCTTCTTGCTTCATTTTCCCCGTAATGTCCTTTTGAATCCCAATAAAATAAAGCTCATCATCAATCCATATTGGATCAATAAATAAGTCGTTCCAAAAAGGTTGGCTTTCTTTTGTATAGTTTAAAATTTGTACATTGACCGACTTTTTTTCGCGGATAGCATCTCGAATTTTTCGTACCGTATCTCGGTCGGTATTTTCCCCTTGTAAAAAGCGGCAGTTCTGTCCTACGATTTCTTCTTTCCTGTATCCGGTAAAACCTTGGTTCGCATAAACAATCGGATTATCGGGCAAAGCAGGGTTGGTTAAAATTAATCCAGTTCTTGTAAAGTCTAGGGCTTTTTTAATAAATGCTAGTTCTTCTACCTTATGATCATCATTTGCAAGCAAGCTCTTCTCTCCTTCTCAAGTATAGTATAAAACATGACTTTTACTATGTATTAACGTACTTAACAACTTCTCTCTAATTCTGTCATATCTTGTGTCTTTTTTCTATAAATTAAAACCATTTAAATATGAAAAAAGCTTACATCTCTGTAAGCTTTTGTAGTATTAATCGATTAACTTTGTAAAGTTTACGCGCTTATGAATTGCCAGCATCACTGGAATTCCAACAAGCATCACTACAAATTCACCAATCGCAGTTGTTAACCATGTTAGTAAAAATGGAAAACCTAGTGCTAAATGAAGCTCAAACGCGATGATAAACATCGTAAACGTAAAGATCAGTGTATTGGTAACCATACGAGCAACCGTGCCCTTGGCAAACTTCATCGCAAAGATCATCAGTAATAAGGAAATTAAAGATTGTCCTACGCCAAATACCAAATCATACGCCACCATTGGTGAGAAGAATAAATTGGCTAAAAATACGCCTAGCACAATTCCATACAAATACTTCTTATTAAAAATAATCAAATGATTAAACATTTCCGCAATACGGAACTGAATATTTGTAAAGCCAAACGGCTGAATAAACATCGTTACCGCAATATACATTGCCGCAATAATACCGTTGACTGCAAGTGTTCTTACATTCATGCTGCATACTCTCCTTAGTTTTTTTACGTGGGATGGTTCCGAACCACGTCTTACGCAAATACTAAAGAATCATACAGCAATAAATTATATTAGTCAAGTATCTCAACCCTCTTTCGGTTACTGATCAAAATTCAATCTAAAAAGAGTTTGGGACATAACAAAATGATTGCTTCTAAAAGACGAACACTAGCTGTTCCCATCTCTTTGGTTTGTCTCAACACATTCGTTCCATTGCGCTACGGTCACTCGCTTTCCGCGGGGAGGAACCTGAGCTTCCTCGCTGCGCTGCGGGATCTCCGTTTTCCCTCTCTTTCCCGCAGGAGTCGAGTGTCCTACGCTCCATTCCACCCTGTTTCCAACATTGTTTTCACAATCAACCAAAAAACCTGAACGATTAAAAGTTATGAACTCTCAATCGTTCAGGTATAGTAGAGGCTGAACTACTTATGTCTCAGTCTCTTTCTGTTACTTTGATAATGTTTCTTCTTTAACGATTTTTGGAATTTTCACTTCTTGAATACGCCCTTTTTCCATTTGCTTTTTATTGATAAACCAATATACGCTTCCTACAAATAAAGCGCCGCCTACAATATTCCCAAGCGTAACCGGGATCAGATTATGTAGCAGTCCAGCTAATGATATCGTTTCAGGGTGCGGATGAAGTAAAGCCAAACCAAGGAATGTCATGTTTGCAACGCTGTGTTCATAGCCAGATGCAACAAAGGCAAACAGCATCCAAAAAACTAACATAATTTTGGCCGCATCGCTTTTGGTTCTCAAAGCTGTCCAAATGGCTAAGCAGACGAGCCAATTACATAAAATCCCTCGAAAAAAAAGTTCGCTCATTGGCAGGTTCATTTTCTTTGCTGCGGTTGTCAGTAATAAATGTGTATCGCCTACTCCTTTAAACAAACCAGTTCCAACGATTAAGAGACACAATACGAACGCTCCCAATCCGTTTCCAACAAAGCACCACAGCCAATTTTTCAACGTATCTTTCCACGTAGTAGCACCTGATAATGTACTGATTGTATAAAACATATGATTGCCTGTAAACAACTCGGCTCCGGCAAACATAACAAGTAGTAACGCAATGGCAAACGATAAGCCCATAACTAGTGAGACTATTGGTAATGATGCTTCGGCTAACGGAGCACCAACTGAAAGAGCTAATACTACACCAATTCCGACATAAGCACCTGCAAGTATAGACAACAGTAAATAGCTCGGCAATTGTTTATTCACTTGATTTGTTTTTTGACGAGCTATGTCCGTCATAGACTCGATTGACGCTTTAAACACGCTTATCCCTCCCCTATTTCGTTAAAATTCTCTGATAAATTATATAATAAAAATATTACGCGTACACTTCTTGAAGTTTGGACTTTGAGAACCAGGAGAGAGTCGCTGATTGTTTTACCACTTCTCCGACCACAATCAGCGCTGGATTACTGACTTGTTCACTAGTGGCTATTTCTACAATCGTTCGCAGCGTACCAATTAAAACCCTTTGGTTAATAGAAGTACCTTCCTCAATCACCGCCACTGGTGTCTCTATGGACTTACCACCAGCTAAAAGCTGTTCACAAATATACGGTAAGTTTTTAACTCCCATATAAATAGCAAGCGTATCAACGCCTTGAGCTAGATGATGCCACCTAATATTTTCCGGAGTTCCAGTTAAACCGTGTCCGGTCACGATTGCAAATGAACGGCTTAACTCTCGATGGGTGACAGGGATTCCAGCATAAGCAGGAGCAGCAATCCCCGCTGTAATACCGGGGATGATTTCAAACTCAATGTGATGCTTAGCTAATACTTCAGCTTCTTCGCCTCCTCGCCCAAAAATGAAAGGATCTCCACCTTTTAGCCGTACAACTATCTTTCCTTGCTGGGCGTAATGTAATAATAAATCTTGAATGACTTTTTGAGGAACACAATGATAACCAGGCGTCTTTCCGCAATACACAAGTTCTGCTCCCCCTTTTGCATAGTGTAAAAGATCAGGATTTACCAGCCGATCGTATAAAATAACATCTGCTATTTCTAAACACTTTCCTGCTTTAATGGTTAACAACTCTGGGTCGCCCGGTCCCGCTCCAACAAGATAGACTTTTCCTTGTCTCATTCTCCGCTTCACTCCTTCGGTATAACTATGATGGCATGTTTAATAGATGATTTACAACAGCTTATTAATCTTCTAACCACAGATATACAAGCTCTTCTTCAACAGATGTTCGGTATGACTTTACTAAGCCAGTATCAGGTTCATGAACACGCCCGTTGTCCAAACAAATTTTCCAATCATGCATAGGGCAAAATACCGAATCACCGCTCACTATTCCTTCACTTAATACGCCACCTTTATGAGGACATCGGTTATCAACGGCCTGAATTTTACCGCTTGATAGCTTAAAGACAGCAATTTCTTTTTGATTCACTTTCACGGTTTTACCTAGGCTTTCTGGAAAATCATGAATTGACCCAAGCAACACTTTTGTTATGTTTTTGTTTACCATCTTTTTCTCCTCCATTTGTTTTGTTATGATGTTACAACTGTCTCAAACAATTCTTTTTTTGCTTGCTTGTTCTCAACGATTTCCTTCCATGGATCTCGATACGTAGATAAGGCTTCATCTATACGAAGGTTTAGTTTCTTTCTTTCCTCTACATTATCAAGAATAGCCTGAACGTTTTTAATACCGATTCGTTCAATCCAAGCTGAAGTACGCTCTAGATAATTTGCCGTTTCACGGTAATATTGTAGATAAGCTCCTGTAATTTCCATTAACTCTTCGTCTGTTTTCACCTTATATAGCAAATCGCCTCCTCGTAAATGAGTGCCTCCATTACCACCAACATAAATTTCCCAACCACCGTCTATTCCAATAAAGCCAATATCTTTAAAGCCTGATTCAGCACAGCTTCTTGGACAGGCCGATACAGCCATCTTTACTTTATGAGGAGTCCATAATCCTTCAAATTTCTTTTCCAGCGCAATCCCTACTCCCATCGAATCCTGCGTACCAAAGCGGCAAAATTGTTCTCCAACACACGTCTTCACCGTTCGAAGTGATTTGCCATAAGCATAACCAGAAGGCATATCTAGCTCTTCCCACACTAAAGGTAAATCTTCTTTCTTTACACCGAATAAATCTAAACGCTGTCCTCCCGTTACTTTTACAAGCGGGATGTTGTATTTATCAACCACGTCAGCAATGCGTCGTAAATCATCTGCGTTCGTGACACCTCCGTACATTCGAGGAACAACAGAATACGTACCATCCTTTTGGATATTAGCATGCATACGTTCATTTACAAATCTAGATTCTCGTTCATCTACATAGCCAGTTGGATTCACCATACCTAAGTAGTAATTCAATGCTGGACGACACTTAGAACAACCTTCTTCGTTACTCCATCCAAGCACACTCATCACTTCACGCGTATGAGATAAGCCTTTTGCTCGAATTTCCTCTACCACCTCATCTCGAGAAAGAGATGTACATCCACATATCGCTTCCTTTTGAGCTGCTCCATCAAACTCACTTCCAAGCGTGTGCTGAAGCAATTCAGCAACAAGCGGCTTACACCCTCCGCACGAACGTGAAGCACTCGTACAGGCTTTAAGCTCATCAACTGATGTACAGCCTTGATTTTGAATAGCTTCTACAATCGTTCCTTTCGATACGCCATTACATCCACAAACAATATCATCCGCACTCATACTTGCTACCAGACTTCCGCTTCCTTGCCCGCTTATTGGTTGTAGAATTGAAATCTTCTCCACTTCCGATACGTCCTGTTGCTTTTGAATCATGGAAAACAAGCGGTTTCCATCACGGCTGTCACCAAATAAAACGGCCCCTACAATTTGATTTCCTTTTAAAACAATTTTTTTGTAAATACCATCTTGCTCATCGAATACCTTGATCGATTTCTTTTGTTCATCTTCTATAAAATCACCGGCTGAAAAAACATCTACGCCCGATACCTTTAACTGAGTGGATAGAACAGACCCTTGATAAGGACGTACATCTCCTCCACAGATCGTTTTAGCTAGTACTTTTCCTTGCTCGTAAAGAGGAGCTACCAACCCATAAACCATACCTTTATGCTCTGCGCATTCGCCTACGGCATAAATGTTGGCACTACTCGTTTCCATATAATCATTTACCACAATTCCACGGTTGATATGAAGACCCGCTTTTTGAGCAAGTTCAGTATTCGGTCGAATGCCTGCTGCCATTACTACAAAATCTGTTTCCAATAGGCTTCCGTCTGAGAACTTTAACCCTTCTACGCGCTCATGACCCGTGATTTCTTGGGTTTGTTTCTCAAGCAAGAAACTCATCCCTTGCTGTTCTAACTCTTGTTGAAGCAACTTTCCAGCAGTCAAATCCAACTGACGCTCCATTAAATAAGAGGATAAATGAACAACCGTTACATCCATTCCTAAGTTTAAAAGTCCTCTCGCTGCTTCTAAACCTAATAATCCGCCTCCAATTACAGCTGCTTTTTTATACTGCTGAGATGCTTTTACCATTTGATTCGTATCGCTTATATCTCGAAACGTTGTAACGCCTTCTTTCTCTACTCCTGGAATTGGAAGAATAAATGGCAGAGAGCCCGTTGCTATGATCAGCTTATCGTAAAATTCAATCCTCCCTTGATCCGTACGTATTTCTTGATTAATTGAGTCAATGCTTATAACCTTTTCTTCTATATAAAGAGTAATATCGTTCTCCTCATACCAGTTCCAGTCGTTTAGCGTAATGTCTTCTACGCTTGTATCCCCTTGTAATACTTTAGATAACAAGATGCGATTATAGTTTGGATGTGGCTCACTCCCAAATACAGTGATATCAAATATTTCAGGGGACAAACTAATAATCTCTTCAACTGCTCGAATTCCAGCCATCCCATTCCCAATTACGATTAACTTCTCTTTTCTCATACTTCATTTCTCTCCTTTGCCTTCATTATTTTCGACTAAAAGATGCATTTAAAATGAATGTTTGAGTCTAATTTAAAGCAATTTTCCGAAAAGTTAAACAATTATGTTATATAATCTAACATATTTTATTAGTTTATTGAGTAAAAACCACCATCGATTTTTCAATTTTTTACTAATAAGCAAAAAATATCCAAACGATCGAAAGTGTTTAACTCGCGATAGTTTGGATATATCATTAGCTGAAATATTTATGACTCAGATTCTAGTATAGCGTTGAATTGTAAAAAAAACAGCTCACTTATTCTTGTAATCCATTAATAATCGTTTCCGTATTCCACTTCATCATTTTTAAATACGTGTCTCCGTCTTCCCCTGGTTTCCCAAGCGAATCGGTAAAAATTGTGCCAGCAATCGGAACCTGCGTTTCTTTGGATACCGTTTCCATACTTCGTTTATCTACGCTTGTTTCGACAAATAAAGCTGGAATGTTATTTGTTTCAATTAAACTTACCACGTCTCGAATTTGATCGGGCGTACCTTGGCTTTCTGAATTAATTTCCCAAATATAACCTGTATTTATTCCGTATGCATTTCCAAAGTATTTAAAAGCTCCTTCGCTTGAGATTAAGAAACGCTTTTCTTCAGGAAGCTGTTGGATCTTATTTAATGTATCATCGTGTAGCTTTTGAAGTTCTGCTATATACTCTTTAGCATTTTTTTCATAAAATTCTTTGTTATCTGGATCCTCTTTAATAAGTGCTTTCTTTACATTTTCAGCGTATAGGATTCCATTTTCAATGTTCATCCACGCATGTGGATCAGGCTCTTTTTCTAATCCTTTTGTTTCTAGATAAATAGGTTTTACCCCTTCACTCACTCGATAAACAGGCGCGTTCTCACCTGATTTATCCGCTGTTTTCAATAATTTGTTAAACCAAGCTCCACCTTCTTCTAGATTTAACCCATTGTAAAATACAGCGTCTGCATCCGTCATCTTCATTACATCTTCTGGAAGCGGATCATATTCATGCGGGTTCTTTCCAATTGGAACCAAACTATGAATCTCAACTTTTTCTCCACCGATTTGATTAACAATATCATAGATAATGGAATAAGTCGTAACGACTTTCAATTTGTCACTGTTCGCTTCGTTTCCATTGGTGCCACTGGAACACGCAACTAGTGCAAAGACTAGTAGACTAATGACTGATAACAACCAAATTTTTAATTTCATCTTCATCCTCCAATCGACTTTGAGAGCTCAGCTCGATTTCTTTTTATTTTTATCATTCTCCAAAACAGCCCTTGTGAAGGTGAAAAGAAGAATGCTAACGCAAATAAGAATGTTGCCACAATAACAATACTTGCTCCTGAAGCAAGGTTATATGAGAAGCTAAAATATAGCCCTACTATAGAAGAAAGCGCTCCGATACCAGCTGCTAAATAAATCATGACCCATAACCGGTTCGTTAATAGGTAGGCCGTAGCCGCAGGCGTAATGAGCATGGCAACTACGAGAATAATTCCTACAGTTTGAAGAGAGGCAACTGTCACCATCGTCAAAAGAACCATGAGCCCGTAATGAATCCATTTGTTTGGCAAGCCGTAGCTTTGTGCCATAGTTGGATCAAACGTCGACACCAAAAGCTCTTTATAAAACACATACACCAAGCCCATAATAACGACACCGATAATGAGTGTAGTCCACATATCAGAAGAGCGTACAGAAAGCACATTTCCAAACAAGATGTGATAAAGATCAGAACTGCTTTTCATAAAGGTAATTAAAATAATCCCTATAGCAAATACGGACGTAAACATAATACCAATTGCCATATCATGTTTGATACGACTATTTTGACTAACAAAGCCAATTCCAATCGCAGTAATAACTCCCGTTAAAACTGCACCGATAAAATAATTCATTCCCATCATGTAGGAGATAGCAACGCCTGGAAGAACAGCGTGTGAAATTGCGTCTCCCATCAGTGCCATTCCTCTTAAGACAATAAAACAGCCAATCACTCCACAAATAACTCCTACCATAACGGACGTTAGCAACGCTTTTTGTAGAAAGCTATATTGCATCAACGCATTCATAAATTCTACAACCTTCATGATGAATGTACCTCCGTTGGATGATTAAAAAAGAGTTCTTGATTTACATAGGCTTTTACCATCACGGCTGGTTCGAGTACGCTATTTACTTCTCCATAATGAATCAATTCTTTATTCAATAATAATAATTTATCAAAATAGGATTCTGCTTTACTTAAATCGTGATGTACAACGACCGTTGTTTTTCCTTGTTGACGTAACTCTCGAAGAATAGTGATAATGGTTTCTTCACTCGTTACGTCTATTCCAACAAATGGTTCATCTAAAAAAAGGACCTCTGCTTTTTGAGCAAGCGCTCTTGCTAAGAATACGCGTTGCTGTTGACCACCTGACAGTTCGCCAATCTGACGGTGTTTAAATTCTTCCATTCCTACTTTGTGCAAACACTGTAACGCCCAACTCTTATGCTCTTTCTTGGGTCTTTTCATTATTCCCAAGGATGGATACGTTCCAATTAATACAACATCTAAAACGGTAATCGGAAAATCCCAATCAATCGTACTTCGCTGTGGAACGTAAGCAATTTGTTTCCTAGCACTTCGAATATTCTCTCCCAGGACTTCAATATGTCCTTTATCATTTGGGATTAAATCCAAAATAGCTTTCATTAACGTTGATTTACCAGCTCCATTCGGACCAATAATTCCAATAAGCAGCCCTTTCTCAATCGTAAACGAAACGTCTTTAACCGCTTGATTACCTTGATACGATACAAACAAATCTTTTACAACGATTGCGTCAGTCATTTTATATACTCTCCTTTTTATTGGATTCATTTAACTTTTTTTCACACAGGCAAAACTCAGGTAAAAAAATATAATACTCACGTATTACGAGTATATCAATAAATATTTTTCCCAAGGGAAACTTTTTTATATTAATCAAATTATATAGCCCATATGCAATTTTGTAAACATCCTCTTATTAAATTTAGTGGAAAAAGCACTAAACATAGAGGATTACACTAAAATCCACATCGTACATGTTTTTATTCGGCTTAAAAAAGTGAAATAAAACGATTTTATTGATATTTTATGAATGAGGGAATAAAATGATACCAAATATTTTACCAAAGGAAACTTTTTAGACAAAGGTAAATTATTTAATAAAGATCCCCATCAAAAGTAGAAAAAAGAATGAGAGGTAGCCTAGAACTACTTCTCATTCTTTTTATTGTTATTTCATTGGAAGCTCTTGCACAGAAGGTTGACCAACTTTATTTATCTAGACATAAAAAAGAGCCATTATGTTTCCAACAATGACTCTCATACTTTTTTATTTTCTAAAGACTATTATATAGCATCATTATGACTATCTAGCGAAATAGGAGGTCTCTTTAAAGGAACCTTCCAGTGCCACCAGTTGAAGATTCTAGCGATGATGATACACCCAAGGAAGATTCCGGTACAAGTTCAATGCTATCCGCTCATTAGCATTGCGGGTCCTGCCGACCGTGCAAATAATTCTAAAAGAGTACTTACAAATGTTAATCCGTTTACAACTTATTTTGTCGGTTATAGCTCTTCCTCTTATATTATATAGTTTCATAACAAAGGATTATACTTTGCAGCCCTACGCGACGTTACTTTTCGGTTTAATCATGTTAATAATAGGACTGGTACAATTTCAAAATAAAAGTAAAGCTTTTTCTACATGTATGGTAATTACATGCTTAGATAAAAGGTGGATGACTTGCTCTTACACAATATAGAGGGTGTTGCAAAACTCATAAATATTCAAAAATGAATGCATAAAAGAATCCGTCTTCTTGGAAGAATGATAGTACCCTAAACTATCTCCAGAAAGGACGGATTTACTAGTATGATAACCAATTTCGAAGAAAATCAATCCCTTTTACACATTTTATTTGCTTACGTAGACAGTTTAACAGTGGGACCTGTTCCAGCTGGCACAGGTCGTCCGCCTATTTGTCGTAAAGCCTTACTCAAATGTTTCTTCGTAAAAACTGTCTTTCAAATCCATTCCTTACGGAAATTAACTCGTTTCTTACATCAATATCCTTTATTTCGTGCATTCTGTGGTTTGTCTGCCGTTCCTCATATCTCTACATTTTCACGTGTAGGTACTTGGTTTCGTGAGAAAGGCATCTCATTGATTCATGAACACGTTCTTCAAGAAATGAATGTAGGGCTAATTCCATGTGTTTTAATCGACAGCACTGCTTTACGGAGTAGTCTATATGACTCGCAAGCAAAGTGGGGAATGTCTACCCGATACCGTTGGTATAAGGGCTATAAGGCTCATATTTGTTCCACACCGGAAGGTGTTATTTTGTCATACGCTTTTACAACAGCAAATGTACATGATAGTCAAATGGCTCCTGTATTGCTTCAACATGTAAAAGATCGAAACGTTTTGTTTTCGATTGCTGATGCTGCGTATGATAGTCAGCATATTTATGAAGCTGCAAGTGCATGCAATATCTTTCCTGTGAATCCACTCAATCCACGAAAAGGGAAACAGACGAAAATTTCTCATCGTCGTGTACTATCAACTTTTTTACAAACAACGTTTGGCAGACAATTGATGAAAGAGCGTGGAAAAATTGAACAACAGTTTAGTAAACTAAAAGATCAAGGGTTGGAGCAGCCTCGTTGGTATGGACAAAATCGCTATCTGTTGCATGTTCAGCTAGTTTTTCTGATTCATAACATTGCATATTTATTTTAGTTTTGCAACACCCTC
>NZ_LWBK01000014.1:0-73924 GCF_001614195.1 Bacillus sp. VT 712
GCGAAATAAACAATTATGCCTAAAATAATTGAACCAATCCAACTAATTAATCCTATTTTCGTAACTAATTTTTCCCAATCACCAATCCAAAAGTACAGAATGATTAAATGAACAATAACTAAAGGTACTGAAATTATTGCTAATAGTTTTTTTAACATATTTATCCCTCCAAGCATTATTATACTATTATTCTTGGAAAATTTTCCAACACCTTTGCCTTCCAATAGCAACAATCTTTTAGAAAAGAGCCAAAGGAAAAGACTTTTCCGCCTGAATCTCGCTTACCATCTGAGCATGAGCTTTCGAAAATGTTTGGCGTTAGTCGTGCACCTATTCGTGAAGCGTTAAGCGTTTTGTCAGCTAGTGGATTAATTGAATCCAGACAAGGTGGAGGAAGCTATGTTAAGCGAGTAAACTTAGCAGGCATGCTTGATCCGATGACGTTTGAAATGGTTGAAGCAGACCAGGTGTTAGAATTAGTTGAGATGCGAATTATCATTGAATCAGAAGCGGCAAGCCTAGCGGCTATTCGTCATACCGAAGAAGAACTACTAGAAATTAAAGAATCGTTAGAAGCATTCAAAGGAACGATTAAAAATAGTGCTGAAATTGGTTATGAAGCAGATTATCGCTTTCACCATGATATTGTAAAAGCGGCACATAATTCATTTTTGCTTCACACAGTAGAGAACTTGGGTCATCTATATCGCAAAGCGTTAGCGTATTCGTTAACGCAAAGGCCTGAGAGTCGCAAGCAGGTTCATGAAGATCATGATCGCATCTTTGAAGCAATTAAAAATAGAGATGCTCAAGGTGCAGCAGAAGCAGTTCGTGAACATTTAGAGCATGTTCGTATGAAAGTGATGCAAGGATAATAGATTCACAAAAAAGAACGCTAGCAATGGCGTTCTTTTTTGTGGCTTCCAAATGCTCTAAAGTAGTTATGCTTGTTTTGGATCAAACAATGCAAACGTTACGTCCGCTTCACAAGCCACTTCGCCATCGACCGACGCAACAGCACGAGCTTTCGCAATCGTACCGCGCACGCGTGTCATTTCTACTTCTAAACGAAGCTGATCGCCAGGAACAACTTGCTTTTTAAAGCGACAGTTGTCGATACCTGCAAATAAGCCAAGTTTTCCTTTGTTATCATCTTTTTTCAACATAACAACGGCGCAGACTTGAGCAAGTGCTTCTACAATTAGAACACCTGGCATAACTGGATATTCAGGAAAGTGTCCGTTGAAAAATTCTTCATTAGCCGTCACGTTTTTAATACCTACGGCACTTTTGCCTTCTTCTACTTCAATAATACGGTCCACTAGTAAAAATGGATAGCGGTGAGGGATAATTTCTTTAATTTGCTCAATTGTTAGCATAATGGTCTCTCCTTTATGTAAAAACTTATACCTGATACTAGTATCAAACTATATACGTACAAAGTCAACTTGTAAAGAGTAAAATTAATAAAAGTGCATGGATCTCATTTCGGTTCCGTTAATAAGATTTGGGTAAAGCGATAAGTGAAATAACATTGTCCAAATAAACCTAACATTCCAAGTGGAATTAAGAAAAGGTATCTTTCAGAATACAGCATGCTAATAGAAAAGAGTAAAAAGCAGGCTGTGATTGTTAATAGATGAATGACTAGTTTACGTGTCATGAATTAGACCTCCCTCTTATAAGAATCGTATACCATATTTTATTATATTTAGTTATGTTTGGATTTTTATAAAAGGCTGTTTTCGTAAACTTTGTTGCTTTTATGATGAAAAATAAATATTGTAATACAATTAGGATATAGGTTTGAATGCGGTAAATTAAGAATAGGAGGAAATGTCTTGAACAGAAAATATACTTTTTTGTCCGCAATTATATTTATCGTATTACTATCTGCGTTTGGTTCTCCCAACGATGATAAAACTGACAATGGCAAGATAGCTGAAATTAGTGGGATTGAAAAAACAGTTTCTAATTTTGTAGGTACAATCAAGGATATTAACGGTCATAGGGCAATCGTTAATGCTAAAATTGGCGGGGGAGAAGGGGATGTGTTTGTTGACCTTTCTGTGAATAAAGATGAAACATTCCAAGTCGGAGACAATATAAAAATAGAATACGATGGCACTATTTTAGAATCGAATCCTGCCAAGATAAATACACTTTCTGTTGAATTAGTTAAGTAAATAAATACTTTTTCGGTTAACCCCCTTAGAGTTCAATACGGTCATTACAATATTGCTAATAAGAACGTTCAGATAGTCTGAGCGTTTTTATTTGCCGATTGTAATGCCGATTTGCCGTTTAAAGTTTTCTCCCCATCATCCGAACCTGATAGAAGAGCAATATGCTTTCCTTTTATGCTTTACGAAACAGCCTTTAAAGAATTGACAGTAGTGTTGTTCGATTTTCGACACGCTGAAATAAGCATTTGCTCAACTTGTTTTTCAAATGCCAAGTTTTTCCCTATATCAAGCCAACGGAACCAGTAGAGATAGTTGTCCAGGTATTTCGTTGCGACCCCTTGAAACCGTTCCATCCACTTTTTCAAGCGATTATGAAAGTTATTGACGTGCTGAATGTGGTATATGCCTTTCTTTACACGCTGTTTCTGACGCTCGTTGACCGTTTCGTGTTGTAATCCTTTTATCTTGGCAAACTTTTTATAATTCGTTGCTGTATCCGTACATAACAAAGAAGACGGGTGAATATACTCATCTATCACAGTGTCAATTTCTTCGGCTCTTACACGACCTATTCCTGCTTTCCGAGCAATCACGCTACAGTTACGGTCTTGTGCAACCACAACAGCAATTTTGAGGTTAGAAATACCTCTCTTCTCGTCTTTCTCACCACGCTTCTTGGGTTTTCTGTGGGTGATTTCGCTACCTTTCATAGACTCACGAAAGAAGGTTTCGTCACTCTCAACGATGCCTTGCAGTTGATTAAAGCCGATGCTTCCTAATGCGTTCAGGATTTTATGTCTCCAATAGAATGCAGTAGAGACATGAATTTTTAGCCGTTCAGCGATTTTGGGCAAAGTATAACCTTCGACCATTAGTTCAATATACTTCACCCATTTTTCAGGATAGCGTGAGCCAGAAAATGGCGTATTCGTCATATCATTGAACGATTTCCCACAATCATTACAGAGATAGCGTTGTCTTGAACGATATTTACCGTTCCTTTTAACCGATGTGCTTCCGCAATGAACACAGCCCAAACCAGAAGCAAATCGGGCTTCACGAATGCTTTTGAGTAGTTTGGTAATCTTATCTGGTTCATCTGGAAACAAGTCATCTTTCATTGTGTTAAACAACGCCAATTGCTCTGATTTAGTAAGTTCGCTGAAATCTACATATACTTCTTTCTACATACTCAAAGGCCTCCTGACCGTCGTTATATCAACTATTTAACAGTGTGGTCAAAAAAGCAACAATCTATACAAAACAGCCTTATAAAAAGAGGGTGGGACATAACAAAACAAATTTCCAAAAAGACGAACACTCTCTTTTCTCACCTCTTTACGTTGTCAGAACCATTCGTTCCATTGCGCTACGGCCACTCGCTTTCCGCGGAGAGGAAATTGAGCTTCCTCGCTGCGCTGCGGGATCTCAGTTTCCCTCTCTTTCCTCCAGGAGTCGAGTGTCCTACGCTCCATTCCACCCTGTTTCCAACATTGTTTTCACAATCAACAAAAACCTGAACGGTTAAAAGTGAGGAACTCTCGATCGTTCAGGTTTATCATTGGCTGAATTACCTATGTCTCAGCCTCTTTTTAATAGGAAAGAGCCACGGATTGTTTTAAATGAATTTCTGCATTTGCTGCGTGTAATAAAAAGTGGGCTACGTCTGCGCGGCTAATGTTTTTGCTGTCTTCAGGTACACCCGTCACAGCTTTTCGATACTGAGCGGTTACGGGGCCATTTGTTAACCCCATTGGTCGAGCGACTGTCCAATGAAGGTTGCTTGTTTTTAGCAGTTGAACAGCTTTTAAATGGTCGCGTAGTGGATTTTTTAAAATATTTTGAGCAAGCCAACCCGTCATACCTGGAATTTCTCCTTCAATTCCAGCTGAAGCAGTATATAAGATTCGGTGTAAGCCTTGCTCTTGCATTGCTTTAATAATAGTAGATGTTGCTTCTTCTAAAAATGTAGAAGGGCCTAATCCATCAGTTCCTAAGCAAGAAACAACAGCATCGTGGCCTGTAATAGCATGAGCCACCTGAAAGGAATCCGTTACATTTCCTTCTATAATATGCAAATTGCTATTTGTTATTGTTAGCTTATCTGGTGTTCGAACGAATGCTGTGACGAAATGTCCTTCTTCTAAAGCCTGATTCACGAAAGCTTGTCCAGTGCGTCCGCTAGCTCCAAATACAACAAATTTCATGATCATCATCCTTTTCTGTAGAATTACTATCCCATATCCTTCTTATAAAAAATATTCTATACGTAACATAGCATATTTCGCGGTGAATTTCTCACAAAAAGTATAGAATTGCTGAAAAAAACAGAAAACTAGCGTTTTAATAAGAGATTTGCAAGATGAAGGAAAAAGGAACGAGGCTTGTACCCACCGTCTGACAAAAGGATGTCTAATTTTAAAACTCTTGTCATAGACTGTCTAGAAAAGAGAGAATTGAACGAACGGTTTATAAAGGTGTTTTTTAATAGAAAGCGAACTTTGTATATAAGCATATGGAGCGAAAAGGGAGCGATGAGGAATGGGAAAAAAGATAAGCAAGGTTCGGATTGGTGTTGTATTGATAGGGCTACCACTCGTTTTTGTCATCGTATCCATCATCACAAAAGACTGGCGATATTTAACGTGGAGTATACCACCTGCGTTAATGTCTTGTTGGACTGCACTTGTTGTTTTACGAAAGCAAGAAGAATCTTAAAAGCCAAAAAAAGGAGATGGGGAAATGAATGGTCAACAGCTTCTTTATAGTTTGCTAACAGCGAATGGACAAGGGTTACAAAGTGCGTTTGTCATAAGTAAACATAAAATATCCAAGCTACAACCAACTTTGCCAAACGAAAAGGATGAACACATCCAGTTTCAGCAAAATCTCCAGCAGGATATGAAAAAAATTGCTAAGCAGCCAGAGGTCGATTTGCATCTTCAGCTGTTTTTACATATGGCTGAATACTTTCGACTACCTGTTTCTCACACTACAACAAATGGAGAACTATACGAACTTAGTGAAGAAATAGGCAATATGTTTGTCGCAAAGTATAATGAATTGTTTTCAATTGCTCGCTGTCATTCCCTAGACGATGTTTTGCGTCATCAAATTCGTTTGTTTATTCACCTTGCAGATTCACAGTACTTAATCGCTTCAAAGCGTGAGCAGATGCTGTTACAAACAGCTCTTTTAACATGGATTGAGCAGTTACCAAGCTTATATCAAGATCGGATTCTAGAACTATTCAGCAGAGAAGTCACTCAAAAAGCAATGGAAGAGGTCTTACAGAGACAGGGAATTATCAGCTTTTTTAAGCAACTTCCTCCAAGTGCATACGATCTACTATCATCTTTACTTTGTGCAGTAATGCCTTTGTTTGTGCCTATGCAGCATGCACCGTCACTTCTAGTTGGTTTCAATGCACCGCTATGGACGTTAGCGAGCTTGGAAAGTCATGAAATTGTAGCCAAGCGTAAGGAAGCAGAACCTTTTTTACCGCTGTTAGCGACCGTTGTTCATTTAATGTGGATGTGTAAGCTTGAGCACCAAGATGAGTTGCTTAACTACCAATCTTTGTTAATTAAGTGGTCATCTGTGTATCATCGGTATGAAGATTTTCAAATAAAAAAAGAGCAGGCTCAGTTTGACGTCGAGCGTCTTGAGGGCCTTATTTATAATGGAGAGCAAGATATTAAAGAGCTTAAAGGTATAGAAAGACAGCTTACTAAAAAAATAGATAGCTTAAAAGAGTCCATTCGCCATCAGCTTAATCAAATGGATTTAAAAACGTTAAACTGCGGCCTTGTTATGAAAAGGATGGTTCAGGAGCATGAAGCCTTAAAGGAAGATGTAGATGAATTAAAAAGAAAGCTTTCAATAAAAGGCGATATCATGGAACGAATTCGACTTACGTTTCGTTCAGCTGAGCGCATAGTAAAAAGTAAAGTAAAGGAAGTTGAGCGCAAAAAAATACTGATGCAAATGACGGATTTTATTTTAGCGAACCGGCTTCCAATCTGTGTGGATATACAAAATGAAATTGAAGAATTACAGGAGCGTTTAACAAGCACGCTGTTGAAGCTTAATCAGCATATTGAATTGCTGGACGAAACAAAAAGTTCTCGAGGGCTAACGAGCGGTAAACTTAAGCGATACGAAGCAGAAATCAAGCGCTTGGAGAAAGTCTATTATGGACTAGCTGTCAGAGAATTAGAGCCAATTTCGTAGATTAGATAAGCTGATAGATAAATATGAGTTACCCTAAATTTAGCCTAGGTTATTATGAATAAAAAAAGCAAAAAAAGTACGATTTCTTTGAAAAAAATGAGTAAAAGTTTATACAAATCCCTTTGAAATTTTTTTGATAATTTGGTACAATAAAGTTGCTTATTTTTGTTCCATAAGGATAGTTCGATGGGTTTCGTCTTGACTTATTGTAAGAGCAAGAATGGAGTAATACACAAGGTGTAGCTTGCTGCACGAGGAGGAAAAGAGATTATGTTACAAGGTAAAGTAAAATGGTTCAACGCTGAAAAAGGTTTCGGTTTCATCGAAGTTGAAGGACAAGACGATGTATTCGTACACTTCTCAGCTATCCAAGGCGAAGGCTTCAAAACTTTAGAAGAAGGCCAAGAAGTTACATTTGAAATCGTTGAAGGTGCTCGTGGACCACAAGCTGCTAACGTTCAAAAGTAATTCTTTTTATAGGATTATCAGGGGCTCCCAAATGGGGGCCTTTTTTCTTTTCCTTCGAAAAAGGCTGGTCATCTTGTATAAAAAAAGCGTATAATGAAATGATGAAAATAGGAATTGTATAGTAGAAAGGATAATTAAACTTATGAGCAATCAACAGCAACAGCAGATGGTCGACTCACGTCGTACGTTCGCCATCATTTCCCACCCGGATGCTGGAAAAACAACATTAACTGAAAAAATGTTATTACTAGGTGGAATGATTCGTTCTGCTGGAACAGTTAAAGGTAAAAAGTCAGGAAAGTTTGCAACATCTGACTGGATGGAAATTGAAAAGCAGCGTGGAATCTCCGTTACATCAAGTGTAATGCAGTTTGAATATAAAAATCATTTTATCAACATCCTAGATACACCTGGACACGAAGACTTCAGTGAAGATACATATCGAACACTAACAGCGGTAGATAGTGCTGTCATGGTTATTGATGGAACAAAGGGAATCGAAGCGCAGACGTTAAAGTTATTTAAAGTGTGTCGTATGCGCGGGATTCCAATTTTAACATTTATCAATAAGCTAGATCGTGAAGGAAAAGATCCTCTAGAGCTATTGGAAGAAATTGAAGAAGTACTTGGAATTGAGTCTTACCCAGTGACGTGGCCGATTGGCATGGGGAAAAGATTCCAAGGTACGTACGATCGCTTTTCGAAGCAAATCGAAGTGTACCAAGGAAATAAAGAATCATATTTTGCAGACTTTGACGGTGAAAACATTGATGATGAAGTGAAAAAGCATGTGGATGAAATGTATTTGCCAACGCTTGTGGATGAATTATCTCTTCTTGATGAAGCAGGTAACGATTTTTCAATTGAAAAAGTAAAGCAAGGCCTTTTAACACCTGTATTCTTTGGTAGTGCGATTGCAAACTTTGGAGTACAGTCGTTTTTCAATTCATTTTTGCAATTAACATCACCACCACAGCCGCGTGAATCATCTGTTGGAACAATTCAACCAACGGATAACAATTTCTCAGGCTTTATCTTTAAAATTCAAGCAAATATGAACCCAGCTCACCGCGATCGAATTGCCTTTGTACGCGTGTGCTCAGGGAAGTTTGAGCGTGGCATGAACGTAACGCTTGCTCGTACAAATCGTAAAATGAAGCTTGCTCAGTCACATCAATTTTTAGCATCAAGTCGTGAGACGGTGGATACAGCATATCCAGGTGACATTATTGGTTTGTATGATTCTGGTACGTATCAAATTGGAGATACGATTGTGGGCGATGGTAAGGTGTTTCAATTTGATGCGCTTCCGAAGTTTCCACCCGAGCTATTTGTGAAAGTACGTGCTAAAAATGCCATGAAATCAAAGCATTTTGAAAAAGGAATTAACCAGCTTGTACAAGAAGGAGCGGTTCAGCTCTATCGTACACCGTTCTTTGGAGATTATATTTTAGGTGCTGTTGGTGAGCTTCAGTTCCAAGTGTTTGAACACCGTATGAAAGGTGAGTATAACGTAGATTTAGAGTTTGTTCGCATGTCTCATAGCATTGCAAAATGGGTGGACAAAGAGACGATTAAGGATAGCATGTTTGACTCTCGCGTTATGCTTGTTGAAGATCGGGATGGGCATGCTGTACTCATGTTTGAAAATGATTTTGTATGGCGCTTATTCCAAGATAAGTATCCTGACGTGAAGTTTTTAGATCCATTTAATTTATAAAAGAAACGCTTGGCGGTTGCCAAGCGTTTCTTTTAATGCGCAAATGACTTTAAATTTAAAATGACAACTCCTGCAATAATTAACGTAATGCCAATGACCATTGAGATGCTGCCGCTTTCCTTCCAAATCACAACACCGATAATAGCTGTAAGGGCAGTTCCTACTCCTGACCAAATTGCGTAGGCAATGCTCAGTGGAATTTGTTGAAGAGAAGCAGAGAGTGAATAAAACGCAACTCCAAATCCAACGATTACACCAATGCTTGGCCAGAGTTTTGTAAATCCCTGAGATGCTTTTAACATGGATGTTCCAAAAAGTTCCGCTGTAATAGCAAGTGCTAGAAATAAATAGGCTTGCATCTGAATTCACCCCTCGCTACGTAAAAAAATATTTTTTACGACGTATACTGTAAGATATGCTAAATTTAACTTCGACATCTTATCATAGGATGAAAAAACTCGCTACTATTTTTTCTTGGATAGGTAATCCACAGTTTCTTGCTTTCCTAAAGCGGCATGTCCTTGTTTTTTGTTATAGTTTAATATCACTTTAATTTCATTGACTTCACATTCATCACTTAATGTGTGAAGACCTGATAGAAAAGGAGTAAGATGATTAGTCATATCAAATTCTGAGGCTGCGTTTTGGAGATAATCAATTGGTGGGACGTAACCAATTTTCTGATAAAACGCTAAGATGTTAATTCGCTCATAAAACATTTGAACCACTTCTTCTTGTGACATGTTGGGATAAGATAAAGAAAAAACGTTACGAACGGGTGTTTTAAGCCACTTCGTTAAGCATGTTTGTGGATTATTTACAACTGCTGTAGCACCTTTTAAATAACCCGCTAAAATGAGCGACATGAAGCCTCCGCCTGACGACCCGTAACAGGTTACGTGTGATAGGGGGACTTGTAAATTCGCTAGAATTTCACCTAACAAAACAGAAATTTCTTGAAGATAAAACCTTTCTTTTGTTCCTTGTCCCCATCCTAACGAAAGCGGACCTAAATATAAGGTAGGATCGTTATAATAAATGACGGATGCATCGAATAGGTCCATCCATGAATGGCGCTGAAAATAAGGAGGACCTTGCGGGTGCTCTTGCTTAGCACCGGCTCCAGAGCCTAACAGAATCATCTTTGAAGAGTTTTCTTTTAGTTTGATTAAAAATTCATATAATACGCCGTCCCACTCAACAGCAAGGACATACGGCATGTCATTTAATAAATCAACATCATGTAGCTGATGCTTTTTGATTGCAATTCGCGTGTAGTTTTCAATCAATTGTTTAACACCACTTTCTATATAGTAAAAAGCATTCATTCCATCTTATGAAAAATCTAAAAAAGTGCTTGTACGTTTAATGTATACTCTATAAAAATCAAGTCATATTAAGAAACAATAGAAGGGAAGTGATCGTTGTGCGAGATATATATCAAACGTTTCAAGAGCTATCTCAGTGTGAGCGAGCTGGAATTGACTATGAAATTGAGTGCATCATTCGTAAGAAAGACATTGTTGTGTTGGCGATTCATGGCGGTACAATGGAAGAGGGTACACTTGAAATGGCAAGGGAATTGGCGCAGGAGGTTAACGGGACTTTTTATGCATTTAAATGCTTAAAAAAAGAAGATCCCTTTGAACTGCATGTAACATCTACTCATTACGATGAAGAGTTGGCAAGGTCATTAGTCCATCAGTCAAATATAACTATTTCATTTCACGGTGCACGCGGTGCGGAACGAGAGATTTATATAGGAGGGCGCGATGAACCTCTTGCATCTCGCGTGAAAGAATTATTAAAACCCGGGTTTATTGTAGTTGAGCCGCCCCCTCATTTAAGAGGAGTTTCGCCAGATAATATTGCAAATGATAATACCCGCCATCAGGGACTGCAGTTAGAATTGACAGTACCTCAATATGATGAGCTGCTAACTAACGTAGAAAAAAACCAGTCTTTTATTGAATCGTTAGTAAAAGCGATTAAAGAAAGTGAATAGCATGTATACAGCGCCGGAAAAAATAGGCGCTGTATTTTTATTGCAGGATAGTTGAAAAGCGCATCTCCATATGGAAGATATGCTAAAATATAGAAAAAGAAAGTGTTGCACCTTTAATGGTTGGTTTATAAAGTGAGGAGATAAGATGAAAATTAAAACAGAAGGAATATCAGAAGTTGTCCTTGAAGTACAGTCAATGGAACGAGCCGTACAGTTTTGGTCTAATCAGCTTGGCTTTCCAATCGTGGAACAATGGGGGTATGATAACGGACAGTTTACCCAGGAATCAAATGGAATTTGGGCAACATGGCTCTATGTTGGAGGGCCAACAAGGCTAGGACTATGGCTTCCTCGTATGTTTTCCAAAGCTGAGCAAAAGATGAAGCAGCTGAATGTTTCAAGCTGGCCAAACCTTTACGATGAGGGTGGCGTTCACGTTCACTTAGCTCTCCACGTGCAGAAGCAAAATCTTGAGGGAACGCTTATATTGTTGAAGCAGGAAGATATCGATGTGAAGATAATAAAAGAAGCAAATGAAACAAGAGTGTATTTTAAAGACACGGAATCAAATATTATTGAATTCTATACAAAATCAATGGCCGACGATTACACAAAACAAGTGATAAAGAAATAGTAGAACACTAGGGAGGGGTATCAATGAATGAACTCAATGGTTATTTGCTTGCAATGGAACACGTAAATCATTATACAAATCATGTCTGTACGTTTGTATTTGATACAAAAGAGATGCTATATGTGCTTGAGCTTGGAATTGATAGCTAGAAGAAGCTATTTCAATGAGAAGTGAAGGAATTAAAAATTCGGCGCTTTCACCTTTAGAAAGAGGTGACTTGCACTTTGGTAATGTTTATACATACGTTCAGATGAAACGCTATAAGAAAGCAACCTCATGCTTTGACAATGCGTTTGAGGAAGCAAGACAGGAAGAGTTTCCTTATGATAAACAGTATGAGCAGATACTAGAGATTTATCTAAAAGCGGGAAGAGAGTAAGATGCACTCCGTATCGTTGAGGAATTAATAGAAAGAAGCTACTATGATAAAGAGTTTTTAAGGTTAGAAACAGCTAAGCGGTGGGTGCAAACAGAAATGCAAAAGCGTGCTCTATCATGAGTACGCTTTTAAATTTCGTTTAGCTTCGAGGCCAAACAATGACAATAACGCCAACTAAGCAGATAATGCTACCTAACCAATCTTGGAAATCTGGTGTTTCTTTGTCAATTAACCAGCCCCAAAATAGACTCATGATAATAAAAACACCCCCGTAAGCCGCATATACTCGTCCGAAGTCGGGAAAAGCCTGCCAAGTGGCGATAATCCCGTATAGAACGAGAGAGATTCCACCAGCTAATCCAAACCAGCCAGACCAGTCATCACGAAGCCATTTCCAAATAAAGTACCCGCCACCAATTTCAGCAATTCCAGCTAATATAAAAATAATAGTTGCCTTAAACATAATTTGAAGCTCCTAACATAGTAATCTCTGTTTTAATGATATCTGTATTTGTTTAAAAATACGAGGTGAAATTAAAAATGTGTTAAAATGGATAATAAGGAATAAAAAGTATAAAAATGGAGGTAGTTCGTTTGGGTTTCATATTGTTCTGTCCAAAGAAGGTAAACAACGAGTATTGTAAGAACGGAAAAATATGAAACTTTTTAAACACTATTTCGTATTACTTAATATAAATTAGATTTTTTATTTTAACAAAGGAGATGACAGAAATGAAAGAGGCGGGATGTATAAAATGTGGTGGACAGAGCGTTGGGCAAAAGGAAGTGGCAATGACAGGCACAGGTCTTTCAAAGCTTTTAGACGTTCAGCATAACCGCTTTGTTGTGGTTTATTGTAAGTCATGCGGTTACTCAGAGTTTTATAATAAAGAAGCGTCTAAGGCGTCTAATATTCTCGATTTGTTCTTTGGTTAATTTAGAAGAAATACGACTGTTTAGCCACTTTTCATCATATGGATAAGTTATATGCATATGATGAGGAGGGGAAACTGTGAGTGATTCGTTTTATTCGCCGTTCATAAATAAAGAGGGAAGAAAGCTAACGATTGCTGAAATTTGTTTCTCTGATGTAGAAGTGATGGTTGCGAAGCAGTTAGAAGAAGGGTATCAGCTTGAATTTAAGCGAGAAGTTAGTTCCACTGTGAAGAGGAAGATTCCAAATATTATTGCATCGTTTGCCAATGAAATGGGCGGGTGGCTAATATTTGGAGTTGATGAAGATGATTACTCAATCAATTTACTTGAAAAAAAAGAGTATGAGCTCTTTATTCACAACATGCTGAAGGATGTAACGAATCCAATTCCTCGTATTTTTACTCGGTTTCTATCACCTGAACATACCACAGAGTACGGCGTCTTTGTTATTTGGATTCCAGAAGGCTTGTACCCTCCTTATATGTCATACGGGAAAGTTTATCGCCGTATTGGGAGCGGAACTTCTCCAATTTCAGAAATTGATGACCGCTATCACCTGGACCGTCTATATCAAAAGTCAAAAGACCGAATGATGCGTTTAGAAGCATTTTGCACAAAAGAATTATCTATCTATAACCGAAAGGGACTTACGCACGGCGAAGGCTATGTTCACTATGGAATGTGCAATATGTACGTCATTCCAATTTATGACTTGTACTTATTGGAACATATGGATGAAGATAAATTAAAGCAGTATATCTTATCAAAATCAAATGAACCGAAAGCTTATCCAATGTATGAAGAAATTGAAATGAACGTTCATTTACCGTTTGTTAAAGCATCATATTCTGCAGAGTCAATTATTTTTCGAAACACTGATGTTATTGACTCCTATGATAAAACCGTTGCTTGGGAACAGTTTGTTAATGGAGCGGCAAAATTTCATATTCCAATTCCATATGTAGAAGAGCTTGATGAAGTAAAATCTGTTTTGCAAGAGTGCGTACCAAGCTACAGAAATGCTGCTATTTTTGATCAATTTCAATACGTTGATGGCCATCAATTTTTAACATTGTTACTAAGCTGTCTTGGTGAGTACATTGAATGTATGACGCAGCTCAACGCTGAATTAGAAGATATGATTGTTGTAATTGATCTTGAAAACGTGCGAAATGATGTTTTGTATTTTAACCATGGGGCATATAAAGGTTTTTTAAGAGAAGAAGGCCTAGTTTTTTCTGATAAAAAGCATTATCGATTTAATAAATCTTTTCGAGCTATGAAGCTAAAAGAAAAAAACGGTGAATCTTTATTTCAATATGTTGATTATATTATTAACGCGTTTGGTCTCTCTAAAAACAAAGCTCTTCATTTTCTTATGCAATCTTTTTATCAATCAAAGTAAAAAAAATGACTATTTTTTAACAATTGAGAACATTTATACATTTTCTGAAAAAGGTATGGTACCATCAAATAGAGTGAGGGGAATAGTGGTTATTCCTCAAACTCGCTTGAATAAACCTTTCAAACAAAAGGGGATGTTACAAAGGTTTATATCAGACTTTGTGAGACATAGGGGAGAGAATGAAACATGAAAAAGGTTGGGTCCATTCTGTTAATTGTGTTAGCGCTAGCAGGATTGGGAGGGGTGTGCGCTGCTTATTATCATTTCGAGCAGCAAAAAGAAGCAGTAGATAAGTTTGTGGTAAATGAAACATACATATTAACAGTAGGGGTAACACAAATATAGAGATTTTAACCAGATATACGGGTAAGCTATTCAAGAAAAAAATCCTAATAATTGTTAGGATTTTTTTCTTGAATAGCTTTTTTAATTTGTTTAATTGTTTCAACATGCATTCCCTCATGGTAAAAGTTAAACAAGAACGTGCTGCCAACGTGATCAAACGAAATGCCAGCTTTATTAGTGAACCGCTTGGCTAGCTTCAAATCATAATGAGCGGGTATGAATTCTTTAATACGCTCAGTTTAAGTCATCAGCTCTTCTTTTAGTTGAATTAAGGTAGGAGGTGTTTCCTTCCATTGAGAAGGTTTTGTTTCAGCCGCGAATAATCGCTCATATGAGGCAGGCAATTGATTTTTCTTTCCAGCAAGCTCAAAAACAAGCTTTTCTTGAATATATACAATGTGCCCTAAATTCCAAAAAATGTTGTTTGAAAAGCCATCGGGAGTTACTAACGATTCCTGTTCAGTTACGCTTGATAAAACTTTTAGCGTAATACTTCGAACGGTTTCTAAATGATGTAATAACAATAAATTCATAAATAATTCCTCCTTTAGACTTGTTTCTTTTCTAGTAATATCTTTTAATTATAACAGGGAAACAGTCAAATACGGTGTAGTTTGCTTAACGAAAAGAGTAAGAAGAAAGGGCGATACCATGTCTAGTTTACGTTTTGAAAAAATATTGCAAGTAACAAAGAACCATATTGAGTTGTTAAAGGAAGCTGATCCATCAGAAGAGGTTATTTCAGGCTATATTGAGAGAGGAACATGCATTGCAGGAAGAGCAGATGGTGAGTTAGTGGGGCTTGTTGTACTGCTACCAACAAGGCCGAATACGGTGGAAATTGTCAATATTGTAGTAAAGAAAAACATGCGAAATCAAGGATACGGAAAGCAATTGGTGGAAGAAGCTTTAAAGCTTTCAAAGCACTATGGATATAAAAGCGTAGAAATTGCAACAGGTAATTCAAGTATTGAGCAGTTGGCGTTGTATCAAAAATGTGGATTTCGTATTACAGGAATTGAAATGGATCACTTTGTTCATAACTATGAAGAAGAAATCTATGAAAATGGTATTCAATGTCGTGATATGATTCGACTGCGACAAATATTGAGTTAAGGGTACATATTTTTAGAAAATGGGCGTTTAGACAAGCAAAAGGATGATGCGTGCATACACTGAGACAGAAAGGATGGTGTATGTTATGTGTTTTTACGGCGGTTATTGTGGAGGATACGGCTATAATAAAGGCGGCAGTGGGTTTGCCTTAATCTTAGTTCTGTTTATTCTTCTTGTTATTGTAGGATGCGTTTGTTGGAATTAATAAAGAAAAGAAGTATACAAAAGGAGACTTTTGTATGCTTCTTTTCTTTAAATTAAAACTAATCTAAAAAATTTTATAAAATAAAATTAAAAAAATATTGACACTATATACAAACTACCTGTAGAATAGCCATCATAACAAAGTGAATAAAAAAGCAACTCTTATCGAGAGTGGTGGAGGGACTGGCCCTATGAAACCCGGCAACCTATCAGCAATCGTGCTGTAACGGTGCTAAATCCTGCGGTGTATCTTTATACACTGAAAGATAAGAGAAGCAGATTGGTTAAAATCGCTTCTCTTTATCTGCAAGAGGCGTTTTTTTTATGGAAAAAAAGAAAAGGGAGCGATTGACATAATGAAAAAAACAACAAAAGTACTAGGTTTAACACTGGCGTCAGCACTACTAATTGTAACGGCTGCGTGTGGAAAAGAAGAAGCAAAGACTTTGAGCACAGAAAAGATTACAATCGGAGTAACTGGTGGTCCTCATCAACAAATTAACGAAGAAGTGAAGAAGTTAGCAGAAAAAGATGGATTAGAGATTACCATTAAAACGTTTAACGACTATAATACACCGAACACAGCGCTTGATGAACGTGATTTAGATTTAAATAATTATCAAACATTACCGTTTTTAGAACAACAGGTAAAAGATAAAGGCTATAAAATTGAGGATGCGTTTAAAACGGTTGCGTTTCCAATGGGTATTTATGCAGACGGCATTAAAGATATAAAAGAACTGAAAAAAGGTGACAAAATTGCTGTGCCAAATGATCCAAGTAATGAATATCGTGCGTTAAAGCTATTTGAAGCGGCTGGAGTTATTAAATTAAAAGAAGGCGTTGAAGAAAAAGCAACGAAAAAAGACGTAGCTGAAAATAAACTGGATCTTGAAATCGTTGAGCTAGAAGCTTCACAAATTCCATCTCAATTAGGTGAAGTAGCAGCTGCTGCAATTAACACAAACTTTGCGATGGGTGCAGGTTTAACAATTAATGATGATGCCATTTTCCATGAAGAAATTGAAAACAATCCATATCCAAACTACGTTGTTGTACGTACGGAAAATAAAGATGATGAAGTTGTAAAACAGCTAGAGAAATACTTCCATTCAGATGAAATTCGTCAATTTATTGAAGAAGAGTTTAACGGCTCAGTTGTCCCAGCATTTTAAGGAGTGGTGAACGTGATTGAATTAAAGCAGACTTCCAAAACATATGAAGTCAACGGCAAGAAAGTGGAGGCTGTGAAAGACGTGTCCTTGACTATTGAAAAAGGAGAGGTGTTCGGAGTAATTGGATATAGCGGTGCGGGGAAAAGTACGCTGATTCGCTGTGTTAATCTACTTGAAAAACCAACGTCTGGAGAAGTATTCATTAATGGTGTAAGCCTAACGACTCTTTCAAAGCAGGATCTTCAAAAGACACGCCGGAAAATCGGGATGATTTTCCAGGGGTATAATTTATTAAAAACAGCAACTGTATATGAAAACATTGCAATTCCTCTAAAACTAGAAGGCATTGATAAAGAAACCATTCAAAAGCGCGCAGAGAAGTATTTAGAAATTGTCGGGTTGTCTGATAAAGTTAATCACTACCCGTCTCAGCTATCTGGCGGTCAAAAGCAGCGTGTTGCCATTGCACGAGCGTTAGCGCATGAGCCTGAAATTTTATTAAGCGATGAGGCCACAAGTGCCTTAGATCCAGAAACAACGGAAGCTATCTTGGAGTTACTATTAAAAATTAACCGAGAATTAGGCTTAACAATTTTTCTAATTACGCACGAATTAAACGTTGTTCAACGTATTTGTGATCGCGTAGCAGTGATGGAAAATGGAAGAGTCGTAGAAGAAGGAAAAGTAGTGGATATATTTACTCATCCACAGCATCCAACAACTAAGCGTTTTATTGGTTCAGAATCTGCATTTAATCTTCCAGAAGCTTTAAAAACAGAATATCGTAAAACTGGTAAGCTTGTATCACTTTATTTTAAAGGAAGTGAAAAGTCCAATGAACCGGCGCTTGCGATGGTTTCACGCAAATTTGATGTATTACCAAGTATTTTAGCCGGTGGAATTGAACAGTTAAAAAATGAAACGCTTGGAAAGCTGCTTGTTCATTTAAGAGGAGATAAGGAAGCTTATGAAGAAGCAATCGGATATTTAGAAAGTGAAGGCGTTATTGTAGAGGAGTGGAAATAAGATGGCTGAATTTTTTGTAGAGTGGGGAGACGTTATTTGGGAAGGCTTCCTTCAAACGTTAACCATGACAAGTATCTCATTAGTTATTGCCATCTTGATTGGTTTACCGCTTGGGATTTTACTTGTTGTAACTAGACAGGGTGGACAGTCAGAAAACAGATGGTTATACCAAGTTCTGAACTGGATCATCAACATTATTCGTTCGATTCCATTTATTATTCTATTATTCTTCATTCTACCATTTACTAAGCTTATTGCTGGAACAACCATTGGTGTACAAGGCGTAATTGTTCCCCTTGTGGTTTATACCGCACCTTATATTGCAAGATTAATGGAGTCTGCGCTGTTAGAAGTTGATAAAGGAATAGTGGAAGCATACCAATCAATGGGGATTTCAACGTCAAAAATTATTTGGTACGTTGTTGTAAGAGAAGCGCGTTCTGGTATTATCTTAGGATTAACTATTGCAACAATTGGTCTCATCGGTGCTACTGCAATGGCAGGCCTTGTTGGTGCTGGTGGGCTTGGAGATATCGCCTTTCAATATGGGCATTTACGCTTTGAACCAACAGTGATGTACACAACTATTCTCGTATTAATTATTATGGTACAGTTGATTCAATCGTTTGGTAGCCAGCTAGCTAAGAGATTAAAAAGAGAAGGGTAAGAGAGAGGTAGGTTGCTCATGGGAAGGAAAGTTGGAATTATTGGATGTGGCAATGTTGGCTCAGCGACAGCTTTTTCATTAGTTAATCAGCAAGCAATAGAAGAATTGGTACTTGTGGATTGTTTAAAGGAAAAAGCGGAAGGTGACGCGCTTGATTTACAGGATGCAACTGTCACAGCGTCTGGGTTTACAAACGTATATGCAGGTGGATTGATCGATATTAAAGATGCAGATGTGATTATTATAAGCGTTGCCGGTCCAAGACCTCAAAAAGGTGAAACGCGGCTTGATGAACTAAAAGCAACTGCACCTATTATTATGGAAGTAGTTACAACTCTAAAAGAGCTTGGTTTCTCAGGCTGTTACGTTGTAGCCACAAATCCATGTGATGTTATTACATACCATGTATGGAGTTTGTCTGGATTGCCAAGAGAGCGTGTAATTGGAACAGGAACTTTATTAGATAGTTCACGTCTTCGGCGAGTTGTTGCAAATGAACTCAAGGTAAAGCCACATGACGTTCATGCGTATATGCTTGGTGAACATGGCGATTCGCAGTTTGCACTATGGTCACATTCAACAATTTTTGGACAAAAACTAGAAGATTACTACCAACATGAGCAGTCTATTTTAGATAAAGAAAAAATTGAAAAAGAAGTGATCAAACTAGGTTTTGAAATCTATTGGCTGAAAGGAAATACGGAATTTGGTATTGGAAACGCGATTGCACAGCTAACCAAAGCCATTGTCAGTAACGAACGAGCTGTTTTTCCAGTTTCTACGATATTGCAGGGAGAGTATGGCTTACATGACGTAGCTATTAGTATTCCATCTGTTATTGGAAAAGGAGGAATTGAGAAACGAATTCCTCTTCATTTATCACTAGAAGAACATCGTAAGCTGGAATATTCAGCAAACATTATTCAAACAGCAATTTCTGAAATACGTTCTCAAAAAATACAGCACTAAAAAAGAGTTTGGGACATAACAAAATGATTGCTTCTAAGAGACGAACAATAGCTGTTCCAATCTCTTTGGTTCGTCTGAACACGTTCGTTCCATTGCGCTACGGCCACTCGCTTTCCGCGGGGAGGAACCTGAGCTTCCTCGCTGCGCTGCGGGATCTCAGTTTTCCCTCTCTTTCCCGCAGGAGTCGAGTGTCCTACGCTCCATTCCACCCTGTTTCCAACATTGTTTTCACAATCAACCAAAAACCTGAACGATTGAAAGTGAGAAACTCTCAATCGTTCAGGTTTATCATTGGCTGAATTACTTATGTCCCAGCCTCTTTTTAACGATAGCTTGTCGTACATACATAACTCATACTAAATAAAATAAGGTTTTTGCCTGCTCCGTCTTTTTGAAAATTTCTATGGTTGTAACAAGCAAAAAGATAAAAGCAACACTAGAGGCTAAAAGGGAAATACGCAAAAATAAACGCTTTCTCTTTAACAGCCGATAAATAAAGAAAAGCATGATCCCAATTAACACAATACAAGCAATACCAAGTTGGATAGAGAGCTTTGCTAATTCATCAATGGTTTCTTTAAATAAAAGTAGCCCTTCGTTGTTAAGCTTTGTTTCAGAAATATTTGTTTTTTCTTCATGGTTTAATACGCCGATGTCCCACTTTTGAGAGGATGTATCATTGTATACTGTGTAATAAAACGGCCCGAGTTTTTGTTCATCAACGTGATGGTTACTTGCTGAGACGTGTGAAGCAATGGGAAAGGCGAGTAAAAAAATAAGCAGTGAAATCCATCTTTTCATAGTTAAAATCCTCTTTCTCTATCACAATCTTCTTTTATTATAAAGGAGATTTTTTTTTGTATCTATCATCCCTCCGTCCTATTTAGATTTCTATATATAAGGCGAAAGGGGGAATGAAGGATGGCAGAAAAAATTCAGGAAAAAAGCCAGCTTCGCATGACATTTCACAACGGTGATAAGGAGGATGGAACGATGATTTTAAAATCCAAACTATACCCAAATATTGCAATAGCTTCTTCACCTGATGCGTTGCTAACAGCAAGTGAAGCCATTGCGAGTCTACAGTTACTTCCACTTGTTGAAGTCGCAGAAGTCGTAACATATACGCTTGTAAGTGAATAATAAAGGGGGGAGCTAAATGAAAACATTAACAATGCAGTTTTTGAACTTAGAACAAAAAACAGTGGGTATTTCAATTGAGCAGCCGAAAGAAGGGCTTGAAGCTTCTGAAATCAGCGCAGCTATGGATCAGATTTTAGCAAGCAATGTGTTCACATCAAATGGTGGAACACTTACATCAAAAAAGGGTGCACAGATCATTGAGCGTAACGTAACGGAATTTGAAATCTAAACATGGTTTGCCTTGACCAAAAACCACCTCCGCACTACAATGAGTAGTGTGAGGTGGTTTTTTTATGAAGATTCAACAGTTTAAGTTTAAAGAAAGTGGCTTGAATCGTTTTTTTGGACCTCTAGAAGCAAAGGTAATGGAATGTATATGGCATGGAAAACAAATGACAATTAAAGATGTGCAAATTGCTCTTGAAAAAGATAAGATAGTCAACTTCAATACGGTTATGACCGTTATGAATCGTCTTGTAGAAAAAGGGCTGTTGGACAAGTATGTAAAAGGGAGAGTTTCTGTTTATCAACCTGTGCTGTCACAGCAGGAATTTTTAGAAGGGCAATCTAAGGAATTAACGTCTGAATTAATTGATGAATTTGGACTCTTGGCTGTGAGTCATATGTTAGATGCAGTAGAAGAAGCAGATGAAGAGCTGCTGCTGCTTTTAGAACAGAAAATTAAAAAGTTAAAAGCGAGCGAAGAAATATGAATAAAAAGCAATCTGTTGTTCTTTTTTACGCATCCATACTAGTAGCCATTAGCCTGCTTGTACAAATGACGGTTTATCTCATAGACCCACATCATCATTTAAATGTGTTTACTCTATGCTATCACGCTGTAGAACATATTGGTTGGAAGTGGGCACAGTATGTTTTATATGGGTTTGTGGTTTATACCCTCTTGCTTGTTTTCTGGAAGCTAACTAGACAGTTTTGGCTTTTGTACCAATTTTATCATCAAATTAAAGTCAGTAAAGTATCAAGCTTAACTCGTTACATAGGCAAGGATGAAGATATTTATCAAGGGGTCGTTGTTGTTAATTCTACCCGTCCATTTGCTTTAACGAAAGGATTTGTGAAGCCTCAAATTGTTGTTTCAACAAATTTAGTTAATCTGTTAAATAAAAAAGAACTTGAAGCAGTGTTATATCATGAGCAATTTCATGGGCGTAATAAAGACCCACTGAAAATTTTTCTGTTATCATTGTGTGCATCTGCACTGTGGTATCTTCCTGTGCTGAAGTGGAGCAATGAACGTTACAAATTAATAAGTGAACTGTTAGCTGACCGTGCTGCGATTGATTCGCTAGACTCGACACTTCCAATTGGAAGTGCGCTTTTAAAACTGATTAAGTACCAAAAGCAGCAAACTTCTTATGCATATGCGCCTTTTGCCGAGACAGCAGTCAATTATCGCATAAAGTGTTTGGTAAATCCAAAGATGACCATCACATGGAATATTCCAAAACTTATGATGGTAAAGTCAGTGGCTGTGTTTGTGCTGCTTTGGTCAGTATTTGCTTATTAAGGAACGAATAAAACATATTGAGGGAGAGGTGAAAGCTGCTTCTATTTAAGTTGCAGCAAACAAAATGGCAAAGTCAAAGAAAAAAGGAAAAACAGGAGTTCAAAAAAAGCAGTCTACAAATTCTAAATGGCTGTTTTGGACAATTGGAATTGTGAGCGTGGTTGTTTTAGCGTTTATTATCTTTGGTAATATCAATAAAGGTAGCGAACAAGCTGATATCAGCTATGAAAATCAACCGTTCTTGGGTGAAGAGGATGCACCAGTTGAAGTGATTGAATTTGGTGATTATAAATGTCCTCATTGTAAAGAGTTCAACAATACATTTTTTCAATTGATTGACCAAGAATACATTCAAACAGGCAAAGTGAAGTTTTACTTTATGAACTATGCTTTTATTAACGTAGATTCAACTCGCTCGGCTCAGTTTGCTGAAACGGTTTACAAAGAGCTAGGAAATGATACATTTTGGAAGTTCCATAAGCTGCTTTATGAGAAACAACCTGATTCAGCCGGTGCTGAAACACAGGATATTTTTACAGACCAATTTTTACAAGATACCCTCGGCGAAATAGCCAATGAGGAAGATGTGCAAAAAGTAGTGAAAGCTTATGAAAACGAAGAGTTTAAAGAAGCGTTCCGCCAAGACATGTCTTATGCCAAGAAACTAAATGTTTCTGGAACACCGGCTCTTTTTGTAGATGGAAAGCCATTTGAAGGATCAACTGCTGAAGACTTTGATAAGATGGTTAAAGAAGCAGCTGAGAAGAAGGGACAAGAATGAAGAAAACATTAGTAGGGAGCTGGATTGTTACAATTGTTGCAACTCTGGGCAGCTTATCTTTTAGTGAAGTGTTTAATTTTATTCCATGCACATTTTGTTGGTATCAGCGAATTCTAATGTATCCGCTCGTGATTATTTTAGGCATAGCTGTGTATGAACAGAATGACAGAATTTATAAATACGTACTGCCGTTCTCAGTCGTAGGTATGCTTGTATCGGGCTATCACTATGCATTACAAAAAATACCTGCATTACAAGCGTTTGAAACATGTACAAGCGGTATACCTTGCTCGGGTCAGTACATTAACTGGCTTGGCTTTATCACAATTCCATTTTTAGCATTCATTGCGTTTACAATGATTACATTCTTAATGGTAATGTTAAAAAGACAAAAATAACAGAAGGACTCTAAGCTAAAAACTTGGAGTCCTTCTGTTATTTTTGAATAAACTATGTTCTAAATAAATACATATTACATCAACTAAAAATGATGTTCTTATAAAGAAGGAGCTTGTTTTATTGAAATAAATTTTGAAAAGAGAAATCGAACAGCTGGCCCTATAATAAGAATCTGTGTTGGGTAGGCGACAATTATGTTTTTTGCAAAAATTGTAAAGAAACTAATTAGTACATGTTGGTTTGTCAAAGATCCAGCTATAGATGCATGAATAAGTCCATAGATTGACATGAAAAACACCATTCCTATCACCATACACGTAGATAAAGTTAAGATCATATAAAACTTCTTCTCTTTCTTAAAAGGTAGTGAAAAGACAACTTTGTGAGCTATAGACCATACTATTACTAATTCAAGTGCAAGAGCAATAATGAAGACCATTATCATTTCTTTTACCATTTGCAGCGGTGTTAGTACGTTGAACATTCCATTAAGCATGAAGTTATACGTTGTCATAACGAATACCATGCCTAAGCACATCATCATTCCAAAACAAAATTCCTGTTTTTTTTTGTTGTTGGCGTATCGTAATCCTCCTTTTGAATTCTTTGTTAAGCATAGAGATTTAAAAAACGCTTCGTAAGTGAACATTATGTGAACTTTTTTTGTTTTTCGTCCCTTTTGAAAAGTAAAAAGCCTATATATAAAGCGATAGAGCATTAAAGGAGGAGAAGAAAAATGACGGATTGGCTTTCTTTCGTTTCAGATGTTGGCTTTCCAATTGTAGTGACTTTATATTTGCTGCATCGGATTGAAGCGAAGCTTGATATGGTTGTAACGTCGATTCAAAAATTACCTTACGAGTTAGAACAACGGGAAAATGAATCAACTTGAAAAGTGGAGAAATATCGATGTGTTAGTAAAATAAAGGAAAAGAGCTTTTTGCACTTATGAGCATGTTATACTTGTTCTAGCTGTTAAGATAAAAAGTGGAGGGATTCAAGTAATGAACATGTACCCTGACATCGCAACAAGCTATGGAGCAGATTTAATAGTATGTGAAAATCAATTTGAAGCAAGCTATTATTACCATGAAATGAGAGGGCAATGCTTACAAAAGTTAAAAGAAATTAGCAAGTTAGTTGATGAATTTGAATTTGACTTTTCACCAGACAGTTTAAAGATAATTGAACTTCTATATTATGATGTAGAAGATCAGCAGTCTTTTTCATTTTTTAATCTGACTAAAGAAGAATTTGAACGTTGTCTAGGCGTTTATTTAGGGGAAGTTGTAGTTAGAAATATTGAAAAAGCTCGCTGGGTTGTTCGTGAATATTCCCTCGACTCTAGCAAATTTTTAATGGGAATTGAAAAAGGGAAGTTTGCGTTAATGCTTCCTTATGGATATCGTGAGCATAAAGAACGCTATCCGCACTTTCGATTCACTCTTTATCGAGACTTTTTACAATTTAAGAACCATAACTAAGCTTGAAAAATAGCTTGTAGTTGAACATAAAATAATTAATTAATTATATATTAAAGACAGAGAGATGAAGGAAAGCTGAGAATATTTTCTCGGTTTTTTTCATGAGTATGGATGAAAAATGGTATAATTAGGTGAATATCTTGTTTTGGGAGGTGATCGAGAATGGTAAACAGCTGTTTACCTGCTTCTGTTCGTACTCATGCAAAGCCTACAAATGGAAAGGCGATACTTTGCATGGGGATAAACGCTTGATTAAGTCGCCCATTGCTTAGTTCACTTCATTTAATAGGCTTTGCCACCTTATTTATACTAAAGAATAAGGAGCGAGCAGAAATGAAATATGTGAACGCAACGACTGTTTTACCTACTGAGCTAGTTAAAGAACTTCAGAAATATGTCCAAGGAGAAACTATTTACGTGCCAAGTACAACCCGAAAAGAATGGGGCGCGTGCTCGGGTACCCGAGAATGGACGAAAAAGCGAAACTGTGACATTAAAAAAGCTTTTCAAGAAGGCCGAACAATATATGAACTAGCAGAACAATACTTTTTAGCTGTTGAAACAATTAAAAAAATTGTTTATAAAAAGTAATTATTAAGGCACTCATCAAAAGATGGGTGCCTTAATGTATATCTTTTTTTAGAACTGTTTTTGCCATGTTAGCAAAATGTCCTGAGCATATAATAAGAAGTAGAATAAAAGAAAGGCTTGATTTAATATGGAAGCATTTATTAATCATCATCAATACAATCTTATACGAGAGCAAGTGAAGTTAATCTCTGACAGTTATGCGAAATCTAATAGCCACGATGTAACAAGTGCTATTAAAGCCTTGGCTGCTGAACGAGTATTTAATCAATTTGAAGAGCTAACACCGTTGCAAAAAGATATTTTGTCACCTATTTCAATGCTGTCAGACAGCAAGGAAGCCGAGGTGTTTTTGAATAGCTTAGAATCGGTTATCATTCCTTTTCCACAAATAAGCGAAGCCGGAATTAAAAAGTTATTTAAAAAGGTGAAAAAATTAAAGGTACCGGCTAACATTAAAGAAGAAACGCTTCACTGCTCGTATATTGGGTGGAATGATTACGGTGCCAGTAAAAAGTATCTTATCGTAGAGTATCACGGAAAGTTAATTGGCGTTGCAGGTGAATTTAAGCGTATTCAAGATAAAGGAGTATGTACAATTTGTCATCGTATTTCGGACGTAGGGCTATTTATGAACCAGAAAAAAGCAAGTTCAGACGGTACGTTTATAAAGCGTGGAAACTATATTTGCCAAGATAGTGAATGGTGTAATGATCATCTAACAGATCGAAGCAAGCTAACTGAATTTATTGAGTGGTTATATTAAAAGCGAGGACTTGCTCCTCGCTTTTTACTGACCAATCTTTATCGGAATGTGAATCTTTATTACAATATCGTTATCTACGTTAAAGTGTGTAGAGGTATCAACAATTTCTAATGTAGGGCCAGGAATTGCTTGATGTCCAGATTTGGAAAGCCAATTTTTTTGAATCATCTCGTAAGTTTTATGAAGACTTTCAAACGTACCTTTGTGCTCATATTGTATATATGTATAAGCGGGAAACGTGTGAACATTCATTCCTTTGGGGATGGTGGTTGGATCGTTTACTTCTACACCAGTGATATAAAAGTAGTCATTTTCAAATGGAGGGAGACAAATCCCTGTCATGATATGATCATGCTTTCGATGAGGAATGGTACTATAATTCTGTTCCATTTGCTCCCAAAGAGCCTTTACTATGTCCTCGTCTCTTTTATTGAGCTTAGACCTTTTTTGAGCAACACCAACTACTGAAAATCCTTCTTTATAAACGATTTGACCTTGCATAATCCACCTCGTATGTAATGGGATAAAGTGAAGCTTATCGTGATTTTAACATACAATGAGGCATTGGAAAACAGATAAAAAAAGGTGAAAGAATTCTTCTTTACATAAAATGTAATAAATGTGTATAGGACATAATTGGCTCTCGTATATATTCAATAATGTCTATTCTTCATTGATGAATCGAATATAAAGGAGCGAACGCTATGATTAGTTTATTCAAAAGCCGAATTCAAATGTCTGCTACCCAAACTACGAACTCTTTATCGATTCCGTTTAACACTGAGACAACAGTTTTAACACTAGCTGTGCCTACAACCATTCCTCAGCAGCCCAAAAAAATCGATGGAATTGTAGGAGTAGAAGCGAATATTCCACTGGGACTAACAAGCTATGAGTATGGTGTGACGATGCGCTTGTATCGAAATGGTCAACAGCTAATGAGCCAAAACCTACGCCAAGGTGCAGCTGCGGTATTAACGCTGGGATTCATTCAAAATAGTACTATCCCTTTTTCATGGGTAGATCAAAATGCTGTTCAAGGAACGAATACGTATACCGTGACGCTTCAATTCTTTACACGTTCAACAAGCGGAGTGACCATTCAAACAAATACAAGAAGCCTAAACGTTATCTCCTAGCTCAGCAAAGCTCAAAGTGATAACTAAACCAATAATCGTCTTGGATGTTACGCGTATTAGAAGCAAGGATATGCTCTTTTCCTTCCTCATCTAGTGCTAACCAGTTATAGTTAATGTCCATTTTAATAGAGTAAAAATGTCCTTCTTTAAACAAAATGACGGGAGGGGTTACTTCTACATAATCATTTAGTTTCTTAACAACGTCTTGTTTACAACGAATAAGTTCCATGAAATTGTTTCTCCTTTGTGCATATGTATAGCATATTCTTTGCGGTATAGCTTGCACCCTCTTTACAATTAAGAGGAGCAAGGTTATTTTAGCATATTTTAAAAAAGAATTAGAGTGAAAAGGACCGAGACAAATGAATGAACAAATTATCTTTGCCAAAAGACCAGCTGGAATGCCAGAGACAGACACATTTCGATTTGAAAAAATTGCAATGCCAGAAGCAAAAGAAGGAGAGGTAGTTGTTCAAACCCTTTATTTGTCGAATGAAAGGATTCATTGTGGCTGATTATGCAGAACGCTTTCAAGAGGAGATTAAACAATTAGGTGAATGGGTGCAGCAAGGAAAGATTAAATACCGTGAAAATGTTGTAGAAGGATTTGAAAATGTTCCTGAAGCATTTTTAGGCTTATTCAGTGGCGCAAACCTAGGAAAGCAGCTTGTAAAAGTAGCCGAGTAAAAGCTTATATTAAAAACCCAGCTTTGTATAAAAGCTGGGTTTTCTTTAAAGGACAGATGCGGTTTGCTGTTCCTCTGTATTTTCTTGCTTGTGGTTACGCTCAATAGCCGAGCGTTTATGGTAACGACCAAGTAATCCTGTCATAATAAAAATTGCTAACAGAGAATAAAGCACTTGAATGACCCCAAATACGGCAGTTGCTGACCCAACAATGAAAAAATCTGTAATAAGCATCGTTTTTCCAGGATTCACTCCAAACCTTTTGTCTAAAAAAACGCAAAGCATATTAATGCCACCGAGTGAAGAGCCGTTTCGAAATAAGATAATAAGCCCAATCCCAATGATGATGCCTGCTGTAATTGCAGAAAGCAGTGGATGAGGCAGTTGCAAGGAAAGCATTCCTGCAAGAACATCTGACATAATAGACATTAAGCTAACGCTTATGAAGCTTCGAATTGTAAACTGCAAGCCAATTTGAGTAATAGCCATGAAATAAAACGGTAGGTTAATAATAAAGAAAAGCATGCCAAATGAAATGTTGCTTAATTGTTCAAGTACAATCCCTAATCCTGCTGTCCCGCCGATAACCAGGCTTGAAGCAGTTAAAAATTGAATGCCAGTTGCTACGAAAAGGCATCCAATTGTAATCCATATCCATTGTTTCACCCTGTTCATTTTTAATACCCCTTTGTATATGAATTAATTTTTTTATATATAAATTCTCGTTTTCTGATATCACAAATCCTATTGTACTACAAAAAAAATTCTTTGTATCTATAATTGTAAGAGGATCTAACACAATTAAAAAAAGTAAGATAATTTAAATTGGTTTAACTTTTCTGTTTATTTCTGTAGTTTTAAAATGAATATAAAATGTATATTTAGAAAGTGGAAAAGGCGAGCAGAAATTTGTGAAGAGCGTTTCTTAGTTGGTAAAATAAAAGCGTAGTAGATTAGCCAAAAAAAGAAAAGAGGCAGCATGAAGATGAATCATTCCGTTGATGTAAAACAATTAAAGGCAATGAAGCAAACATTAACAAGATTTATGATGGCTTATAAGTTTGCTTTAGATGAAATGAGCACGAAAATCAATGTATTAAAACAAGAATTTGAATATGTAAATGACTACAATCCCATTGAACATATTAAAACGCGTTTAAAATCGCCCGAAAGTATTCTAAAAAAAGTGTATCGAAAGAACGGAGAGTTATCTTTAGATTGGATTAAAGGAAATTTAAAAGATATTGCAGGCATCCGAGTCACTTGTTCCTTTATCTCTGATATATATAAGCTTCGCGATATGATTCAAAGTCAAAAAGATATTAAAATTGTTGAATGTAAAGATTACATAGAAAATCCAAAATCAAATGGATATCAAAGCTTACATCTTATTATTGAGATCCCGGTCTTTATGTCTGATAGGCAAGAAAATGTGTTTATCGAGCTTCAAATCCGATCCATTGCTATGGACTTCTGGGCCAGCCTTGAACATAAAATTTACTATAAATATAATAAAAAGGTTCCAAAGCAGTTGATAGATGAATTAAAGGAAGCGGCGGTTACAGCAGCCGAATTAGATCGCAAAATGGAAAAGCTTCATGAAGAAATCAATTACTTAAAGCTTGTAGACGATGAACAAGAAGAAGCAAATGAGTTTGAGATTAATCACGTGAAGTTTCCTTTACCCGATGAATTATTAAAGCTTGTAACAAACGATAAAAAGAGGCTGGGACATAAGTAATTCAGTCAATGATAAACCTGAACGATTGAGAGCTCCTCATTTTTTGATCGTTCAGGTTTTTTGATGATTGTGAAAACAATGTTGGAAACAGGGTGGAATGGAGCGTAGGACACTCGACTCCTGCGGGAAAGAGAGGAAAACGTGAAATCCCGCAGCGCAGCGAGGAAGCTCGGATTCCTCTCCGCGGAAAGCGAGTGGCCATAGCGCAATGGAACGAACGTGTTCAGGTAACGTAAAGAGGTGAGAAAAGGGAGTGTTCATCTTTTTGGAAATTTGTTTTGTTATGTCCCACCCTCTTTTAGAAAATGATGATAAATTCATGAATAAGTAATAATAGAAAGAAGAGAGTCACAATGAGGTGTTGGTTATCAGGAACAAGGTTTGTTCTAATGGAGGGGAGTATTTTACTTGTTCTGCTATAAAGCTGTTCATATTCATGTTTTGTCACTCGGTGAGCACCTAAAAAATACGGAAACCACCAAGTGAAGATGTGAGAAATGAATAAGATAATAGTGATAACAAAAGCTACCTTAGTAGTAAAAGGTAAATTAATGTACATACAGCAACCAATAGTTAAAAGGGGAATATATTGATACAACAGCTCACTTTTGCGATGGACAGACGTTTTCTTTTGAAGATCGTTAAATGGATATAAAGGACATAAGTTTTTAATTAGTAGATAGACAAAAAATAAGACAACCACTAATAAGCTCCATGCATGTAAAGAAATCATTGAACTCACTCCTATGATGTTAGCCTACTAATATATATACGATTTTCAAGAGTAAACATTCTGAATAAGGCATGGTTTAATTTACGTGAAAAAGCCACATTAGCGCATGACAGCGCTAGCGTGGCTTTTTATAATGCTGTTTCTTTTGAATTTAGCTTCTTCCATTCATGTTGGAGAATTCCATAAATCACAAGGTCATGGTAATGGTCATATAAATATTCTCCGTCACGACAAATTCCTTCTTCAGTAAAGCCTAATCGTGTGGGAACGGCACGGCTTTTGTGGTTATCAACCCCACAGCGAATTTCTACTCGGTGAAGTTTCAGCGTATCAAATGCGTAAGTAAGGCAACCGTGTACAGCTCTGGTCATAATACCTTTTCCTTGAAACTGCTCCCCAATCCAATAGCCAAGGCTAGTGCTTTTATTCCCCCAGTTAATTGTATGAAATCCAACCATGCCAGCAATTTCATCATAGTAGCGAATAATTGCTTGAAAACCTTGATTGTTATAATATTGAGTTCGCCATTCGGGGATTAAATCATCGTAATCGGAGATGCTTCTCATACTGTCAACCCACGGCAACCACTCCCGCAGATAAGGTCGTGATTCATTTACAAGAGATAAAAGTGGAAATGCATCACTTGGCTCAATTAACTGTAAACTAATCTCTTTATCAATTTTATACTCAAACATAAAACAACCTCCGAAATTAATAAGAATAAGCATTAAATATACCTTTATCATAGCATATTTATAAACTGTTTTTTCGAATTTTTCTATAGTTCAGAATGGTTTTAGAATCATAAAAAGCCAAATAAATGGTAAGAATTATCTTACATGAAAACAAGACAGTGCTATAATGAGAAAGGATGAACTACTACTAAGGCTACATGTTGTAATTTAGAAGGTGACAAGATGGACGTACAATTATTACTGACAGTATTTGCGTTGGGATTTTTAGGCTCATTTTTAGCGGGTATGCTTGGTATTGGAGGCTCGGTTATTTTATATCCAGTTTTACTTTTTGTACCACCCTTTATTGGAGTAGGGGCATTTACAGCGCATGAAGTAGCGGGAATCGGAGCGGTACAGTCTTTATTTGCATCAATTTCTGGAACGCTTGCCTATAAAAAAGGCGGCTTTTTACATAAATCACTTATCATTTATATGGGAACGAGCGTGTTGCTTGGAAGTCTCGTTGGTTCAACTCTGTCTAATTCGTTTTCAGAAGATACCATTAATTTAATCTATGGAGTAATGGCTACAATTGCTGCAATTCTTATGTTTACACCTAAGAAGCCTACACAAGATGAGAACAAAATGGAGGTCTGGTTTTCAAAAAAACTAGCTGTTCCGCTTTCTTTAGCCGTAGGTATATGTGGAGGGATTGTGGGAGCAGGTGGTGCTTTTTTGCTTGTTCCAATTATGATTACCATATTAAAAATACCGGTAAGAGTGACAATTGCTAGCTCACTAGCAGTGACCTTTTTATCTTCAATTGGAACAACCTTCGGAAAAGTGGCTACTGGACAAGTGTTAGTGCTACCTGCGCTGATGATTATCGGTGCAAGCTTACTAGCAGCGCCAATTGGAGCATTTGTTGGTCAAAAGACAAAAGTGAGTTCCCTTCAAGTTGTTTTAGCTATTGTTATTACCGCGACTTCGTTAAAAATCTGGTTTGATTTACTAAAAAAGTCAATCTCTTTCCATTAAATAAAAAAGATAGCGTGATTTAAACGCTATCTTTTTTATGTTGTTTTTGAAGAAACAAGATGTGCCACTAGGATGTAGCGTTCTGGCGCAGAACCTATAAAGTTAAAAGGGTAACAAGTACTGACTGTTAGAGTAGCTCTTGGTTTAGGAACAATTACGGTTCGATCATCGGCATCGACAATTCGCACTTTATTAACTCGATACGTAAATGATCCCGCTTCTGTATGAACTAATAACAAGTCTCCTTCTCCAACTTCCCCTAGTTTTCGAAAGACTGTATCACGATGACCGGATAGCACAGAATTGTCGCTTTCTCCAGGCAACACGCTGTCTGCAAAATGACCAACGCCTTTTTCAAGCTCATCTTCGTTAGTACCATGATAAATTGGAAGCGTAGCCTTCAGCTTTGGAATTTCTAGTTCACCCATTAAGTCTCCTATTTTAGGCTGTGAAGGATAAGATGCATCTTTCTTTTTGATTTCCTTTAAAGAACTGCTGTTTTCTTTCTCTATAGGCTGTCCTGCTTTTGCTTCAGCAGGTGCTTTTACCTGTGGTTCAACAGCACCTGTTTTATAAGCAAAATATCCTTTAGCAAACTTATAAGCATTAGTAGTGGTAAACCATAGGCCGAAACAAAGAACCCCTACAATAATCGAAAGAAAAATCAATCGCTTTTTGCGACTGATTTTTCCTTTTGAACTTCTTGGTTCCATATCATGCTCGTCTCACTTTACGATATGCAGCAAATGCTAACAAAACAAGGGCTGATCCAATTAAAGTGTTTAATAAATAGTCTGAAGCCGTATTTGGTAAGCGAGCTCCTTTAACAGTCTTCTTTACTTCAGCTTTTTTTACTTCTATTTTTTGAACTTTTTCTTTAACAGGTGCTTGTTTTACAATGTTATTTACATTTTGAGCAGATTTTTCAATGCTCGTTCCTGTGTTTGCAACCGTATCCGAATTAACCATTTCACCTGTGATAATCATATCAGCTAAAAATTTGCCGTCAGCTGTATATAGGTTAATTTTTAAGCTAGCATTTTTTAATTCTTTCATATTCATTAAATCAAATAAAGATAATGTCTTTTCGGTTCCGTCTTGAATCAACGTATATGTTGCTTTCATTTTAAAGATAGAAAGCATTTCGTTATAAATTGACATTAGTTCCGCAATTTGATCAGAAGTTAGTTCAGTTGTTGTATCAAAGTCTTCAAAAGCTGCTAGACGCTCGGCAAGTGCCATTAAGCGATTTAACGTTTCTTCATCCGCAAGCTCATCTTCAATTGACATTAAGTGATCGTTAATGCGCTCTAACTCTTCACGCGTTAGTCCAAACTCATCTTCCAACATTTTTAAAGCAGATTCAAAATCATCAGTACTAATCTCGTCCGCATACTCTTCATCATCGGCATAGTCAAACTCATCTTCTAAATAGAAAAAAACTGTTTGGTCTAAATCATCAACAAATACGTAATCATTTAAATCTTCACCATTTTCTTCTAATAATGATTGAAGAGATTTTTGATTTAAGTCATAGCTTTCATAGATAGAGCTTAAATTGCTTAAGTCGCTTTTGATGACGTCACCCAAAAATTCTTTTAATTCTTCCACAGTATCAAAGTTTGATAATTCCTCATCGTAAAGTGAAAGTGAAAACTCGATATCATCTTTTGAAACATCAAACCCACGAGTAGTACTGACAGTTGTTAAATATTTCGTCAAGTCTGCTTCAAATGTTTTGGACTGAGCAGCAAATGACACAGCAGGAAAGCAACTAATCATCAGTAGTAAAGCAAGTAAAATTGAAACCCCTTTTTTCATCTCTCATTCTCCTTTTTATGTAGTCTAGAAGATTATAAGTTATGAGTAATATTTTTACAATACTAGATATTAAAGTTTTTATATGGGAAATTATAACTTTTAGATTGAGTGTTAATATATCAAAAAAGACAGCTCACTTCTTATTTAACAGAAGGCTCTGTTAAAGGTAAATGTTGATATTTGATAACTCCCCGAAATCTTGATATTATAAATATAAGAACAAGCATTCGGGGGAGGTTGTAAAGGTGGGCAAAGCGTTTGGCAACTTGTTAAAGTATATTGACAAATTACCGCATACCCAAAAGGAACAGGTCTATCAATGGGTTAAACGCTATGTTGACCCTTCTTCCTCTGCTGGTGGTCGGTTAATTAATGAAATGAGAGAAACTCGCTTCAAGGAAGGATTTGAGTGTCCACACTGTTCATCGGAACACGTTGTTCGTTTCGGAAAGTATAATGGTCGCCAACGCTATCGCTGTAAGTGTTGCAATAAAACTTTTACCGACACAACAAACACTGTTTTGTTCCGTACTCGCAAAGGCAATGAATGGATTACATTTGTAGATTGTATGTTTAAAGGATATTCCCTGCGAAAATCGGCTGAAATCGTAGGGGTTACTTGGGTTACACTTTTTTATTGGAGACACAAACTCTTAAATGCCCTAAAACAAATGGACTTTGAGCAATTTGAAGGTATCGTTGAAATTGACGAGACTTATTTCCTATACTCTCAAAAGGGGCAACGTGGCATTGCTGACCGTAAACCACGTAAACGTGGCGGTAAATCCAAGCACAGAGGGATTAGCCACGAACAGGTTTGTGTTCTTGTTGCCAGAGACCGAACAAAAGCCACCGTCTCTAAAGTCGCTTGTATGGGGCGTATTGTAAAACCGAAAGTTGATGCCTTGATTGGTTCTAAACTATCCAACGAGAACGTGATTGTAACCGATGCTTGGCGTGCATACAAAACCTATGCAAAAGAAAAAGGTTTAGAACATTACAGAATTAAGTCAGATGGTGGAAAGCACGTTATTAAGGGCTTGTATCACATCCAAAATGTCAACGGTCTACATTCTCGCTTAAAACGATGGATAGACCGATTTAAAGGCGTGGCTACGAAATATCTTGATAATTATCTGGCTTGGTTCTTATTTGTTGATAGTCGTAGTAACGAAAGCACCAATCAGCATATTAAGGAATTCCTTTTAACGTCATTCGTATTTGAAATGACTGAAACATATGACAGTTTACGACTGTCAAAATTCATTGTGTAGCTATTATTCAACGAAATAAGAATGGTATTTTAGGGGGGAGTTTAGTTGTTTGAGACAGAAAGATGTTTAATTAATACCATTGAAGCACCTGATTATACTGATGTAAAAAATTTATATGGAAATGATGAAGTTAGGAAATTTCTTGGTGGAATACGTTCAGATAACTCCATTAAAGAAGTATTTGCAGATATGCTCAATTCAGGCAATGACTCTTTTTATTGGGTTGTTAGAGAAAAGCACACAGATAATTTCATAGGGTTAGTGTCTCTTGACCCTCACCACGAAAAAGTTCACCTTGAACTTTCATATCAGTTTTTACCGAAATGGTGGGGAAAAGGTTATGCGACAGAAGTTGTTCAATTGTTAATTAACTATGCTCTAAATGAATTAAAATTATCAAAAGTAATTGCTGAAACTCAAACTGCAAATAAGTCCTCTTGTAAACTCTTAGAAAGAATAGGTATGAATTTAGAGCAAACGATTACCGGATTTGGAGCTGAACAAGCAATTTACTCCATCAAAAAAGTTTCGAGTTAGTTGAACAAGAGTAGAGGAAACTGTATTTATAGGGTTTCCTTTAACTTTTATGCATTTATCAACATTAAATTTTAACAGAGCCTAACAGAAAAGAAATGAGCTGTCTTTATTCATAAATGTTACCGCTCTCTATGTTAAGGTAACTAAAAAAGGGAAGACAAAGAGCGTATGTAGTGATATTCGTTACCGTTACGGTTTAAGGCTTTAATAGCGAAAGGGTTGAAAAATGAGAACGAGGCTTTGTAAGCTCAATTTTTATCCCTTTTAGTTTTAAACGCTCAACAAACTGTTTGCGCTTTTGACGTTTTTCTTTTGGGGAACGATCCATTGTTTACCTCAACCTCCATTTAGTTAGGTACATCTTAATATACTCATCATACCAAAAAATTGCATATATACAATAAACATTGCAAGATATTCACAAAGATTTAAAAAATGAAGCATTACTTTCTTTTTAACTAGTATTCTATACCCTATTTTTAAACCCTTTAACATGGCAAAAGAAGCTAATGCGCATTGATATTTCTTTATGTGTATCATATGATGATACACATAAAGCTTATATAGAGGTGATAAGTAGATGAAAATTCGTAAAGCATATATTCGCATAGACGAAAAAGTCATTGAAAATGTATTTGTTCATGAAAATAAAAAGGAAGAACAAACGCTAATTGCAATTCCAGATTTGGAATGGTCAACCATTATCCCTTACGAAGAAGAAATTCAAGAGTGTAAAGATCGACTACGGACATCGTTAGCTTCTAAAGTCAGTGAAGAGGTAGCGGAGCAACTAACGAGAAAAATTAATTTTTGGGTACGAGAGATGTAAAAAAGAGAGAGTAACCAAAAGAATAATAATATCTTTCACTTCATTATTTTCCTGGATTTTCCACGATTAGCTCTTGATAAATGGAATGGATTATGTAAAATGAATGTAGGAAACAAAATATACGGCGATGGAGTTCGCCAAAACTGCTGCAAAGCTAATGACTCCTACCCATATACAGGGTAGGAGTCTATTTTTTTGTTCATAATTAAGAAAGAGGTGAAGAAGATGACGTATTTACTAGTAGGTATAGGAGGTATTCTTGGAAGCTTGCTTCGCTACTATCTAGGTGTGTTTACACATTCATGGTGGGCATACAGCTTTCCATTAGGAACGTTAATAACGAACTTGATGGGCTGCTTTATTTTAGGTTGGTTTACATATCGAATGATTAAAATGAATGTGTTTCCTTCTGCTGTTTTAGCTGGCATCGGTACAGGGTTCGTAGGTTCTTTCACGACGTTTTCTACCTTTAGTGTCGAAACCGTTACTTTAATCAAAAACGATACCAGTCTGTTAGCTTTTCTTTATGTAGCACTTAGTTTATTTGGTGGTTTACTGATGTCTTGGTCTGGTTACCGAGTAGGGGATCGTTCAGCCAATAAGCTGAAAAAGAAAGGAGAACAGCTATTATGACAGCTTTACTCATTGCACTGGGTGGGTTTTTAGGTGCCATAGCCAGGTATGTGCTAAGTACGTGGATGAATCAAAAATCAACTACAGGGTTTCCAATTGGCACTTTATGCGTCAATTTAGTAGGCTCATTTCTACTAGGCATCCTGGTTGGGAATGGAATGACATCTGGGGTGTATTCTTTTTTAGGAGTGGGTTTTATGGGGGCATTTACAACATTTTCGACGTTTAAGCTGGAAAATATCCACCTTCATGAAAAGAAAATGCATACGGTTCTATTTCCTTATTTGGCGTTTAGTTATATTGGAGGTATTGTGTTAGCTTTTATAGGAATGTTAGCCGGTGCTCTCTAAAAAATCTTGATTGTAACAAAGGGCTATTTAAAGAAAAGCCAATTTATTTTTTCTGCACGCTTTTTTCCATTTGAAACTATATTATGAAGAAACTTTTTTGTTGACGTACGTTCTAGATGACAGCTATGATGATACTAATATGAGTATGAAGTTACGTCAGGGAGGATACAATGATACTACTTTATATTGGTGTAATCTTATTTTGTTGTGCCATTATGTTTAGTTTATATAATCGCCATGTGCCCGTTCATGGAATTAAGAAGCTTTCTACGCTTGACTGTGAGACTGCGGAAATTGTAGTCGTAGATGTTCGACATTTTCATGAAATGAAACATAAACCTTGTCAAAAAGCTATACACATTCCGCTGCCGTACTTGGAAAGACAACATGTTGAAATTCCGTCAAAACAAGTAGTAGTTATTGCACCGGATACAATTGCAAGAAACTTAAGCATTCGTAAGCTGCAAAAGTATGGCTATCAAGTAAAGGGATATTGCTGTGCATGTGAAGGATAAGTCATTAGTAACGCACAAGATATAGGAGGGATACTGCGTGAATTATACTGATCAGACAAAAAATCGGTTAAAGCGAGTAGAAGGTCAAGTGCGAGGCGTACTGCGTATGATGGAAGAAGATAAAGACTGTAAAGACGTTGTAACGCAATTATCAGCTGTTCGAAGCGCAGTCGACCGAACCATTGCTCAGATTGTTGCGCTAAACTTAGAACAATGTATTGTTGAAAGACAACAAGCTGGAGAAGAGACTGCAAAAGTCGTAGAAGAAGCAATTGCCTTATTAGTAAAGAGTCGATGAGTAGAAAAGTTATCTGACGAAAGTCTGATAGCTTTTTTTTTGATTTTCATGCATAATTCGTACATATTATTTTTTAACGTCACTCACTAAATGGAAAGGAGCGTGAATACCAATTCGAAAGTTTAAGCGACTCTTAGTTCTAATCATTCTTATAGGTGCTATTGTGGGAGGTATTGAATTTCTTCGATATCCAATTCACAGCAACGCTAAGGATGTTGAAGAGCATATAAGAAAATGGAAAGGGATGGGGGACATTAACGGTTCCAAAAAGCTTGACATTCGAGAAATCCAAAAAATTAGCAGTTCGGACACATATGTTGCGTTATTCACTATTCCTGGTAGTGGAGAAGGAATGGCGATTTTAAAAGAAGGATGGAGCAAAAGGTTACGGATTGAAGTAATGACAAAGATGAACAATCTTGTTGAGTATGATGATATACATACTAATAAAGGGACGTATGCGCTGTTTTTAGGAAAGAACCCAAGTAAACAAATACATCGAGTGAAGGTCTCACTTGTAAATGACAATTATACGTTTGATATTAAAGTTCCCAAAGGAGAATATTTTATTTCATATCAACCTGTGCCAAAATATGTTGAAAAGCCATTTCCAGCGGATCTTATTTTATTGAATAATTCAGGAGATGACATCACTGTTAAGGAATATATGGATCAAGAGCTGCGTGAATAACACGCAGCTTCTTTTAGTATGTAGACAACATACATGTCAATTTTTGAACTTTTTGTGAAGTATATAACAAAAGCATTTAATGTGTAATATACTGTAAATGGGCGGTAATCGAACCTACCAAACTTGAATATTGATTGACACAATTCTGTATAGATTTTGTCACAAAATATTCAATAATAGATGAAACCCCTTTTGTATCAAGGGTGATTGCGGTTACATTACATGAATTACCTTTAAAAAGGTAAGTTTCGGTAAGAAAATGCAACATTCATCCTTTTATTTACATTTATTCCTTGTCGAATATATGCTAAAATATCGCAAGGATTGAAGTGTTCTTTGACCTCATGTTTTTACACTATCTTAGAATATTTTCAAAATAAGAAAATCGACAAAAAGTGACGAAAAAATTGTCACTTTGTATTACAATAGTAATGGTTGATGTATAACATGAGTTTAAAGAGATTTTGTATTAAAGCTTTCTATAGTTAACTAGATAGAAAGTTTTAAAGATGATCTAATTTAGAGGCTTCGCATCATGAGTTGTTAGAAAGGAGAGTTTTTAGTGAAACCAAAAAAAGGATTTTGGAAGCTAGCAGGTTTATTTTCTGCACTTTCAGTATTTTTCTTGAGCGGCTGTTCAGAATTAGCCGTTTTGAATCCTCAAGGTCCTGTCGCTAAAGAACAAGCTGACCTTATTGTTTGGTCGCTTTGGATGATGGCGATTGTGGTCGTAGTAGTATTTGCAATCTTTGCTTACGTACTTATTAAATTTCGTGAAAGACCTGACAACATGGACTATGAGCCACCAGAACAAGAGGGTAACTTAAAGATGGAGATTATCTGGACTGCGTTCCCGATTATTATCTTAATTCTTTTAGCAATCCCAACTGTAAAATCAATTTATGCTCTTGAAGAACCACCGAAAAATGAGCAAACAAAAATTGAAGAACCGTTAACAATTCATGTTACTTCAGCAAACTGGAAATGGATTTTCAGTTATCCGGAAGAAAACATTGAAACAGTTAACTATGTAAACATTCCAGAAGATCGTCCAGTTCGCTTTGAATTGACGTCTCAAGGTTCAATGAACTCGTTCTGGGTACCGGAGCTTGGTGGACAAAAGTATTCAATGAACAACATGGCGATGGATTTATATCTTCAAGCTGATAACCCAGGTTCTTATATCGGACGAAGTGCTAACTTCTCAGGTGAGCACTTTACAGATATGGAATTTGAAGTGTTAGCCCAAACTCACGAAGACTATGAAGAGTGGGTTGACGAAGTGAAGGCAACAGCTAAGCCATTAACTGAAGAGAAGTATGATGAAATTATTGAACCAGGTGTAGTAGGTCGCATGACGTTCAACGGTACGCACTTAGAGTGGGTTAACCACGCAAAAGACGCATACATCCCTGGTAAAGTAGACGAGCGCGGCATGAACATGGGACATGGCAATCACAACCATGGCAGCGACGATAGCAAAAAAGAAAGCGACGAAAGCCATGACGAGCATGAAGGTCATGATGAACATGAAGGTCATTAATACGGGCCTAAATAAACGTACGATTGGGGGAAGACATAATGAAGCTAGATGAATTCTTTGTCACTGGCGATCCCGTCATTTATGCAGCTGACGCAGCGATTGTCTTGACAACCATCGGTATCATTTTTGTCTTAACATATTTCAAAAAATGGAAATGGTTATGGACAGAATGGTTAACAACAGTAGACCATAAAAAACTTGGTGTAATGTATATTCTTGCAGCCGTCTTAATGCTTTTCCGCGGCGGTGTAGATGGACTTATGATGCGTATGCAGTTAGCGTTCCCGGATATGAATATCCTGAACCCGCATCACTATAACGGCGTATTTACAGCTCATGGTGTTATCATGATTCTATTCATGGCAATGCCATTCTTGATTGGTTTAATGAACGTTGTCGTTCCGCTTCAAATTGGAGCGCGTGACGTAGCATATCCGTTCTTGAACGCAGTAAGTTTCTGGACATTCTTTATGGGAGCTATGTTGTTTAACATCTCTTTCGTTATTGGAGGAGCTCCTGATGCTGGTTGGACATCATATTTCCCTCTGGCCGGAAAAGAATTTAGTGAAAGTATAGCGAACAACTACTATGCAATTGCTATTCAGATTGCCGGTGTTGGTACCCTAATGACAGGTATTAACTTCTTAGTTACGATTTTAAAAATGCGTGCACCAGGCATGACGTTAATGAAAATGCCAATGTTTACTTGGTCCATTTTAGTTACGTCAGTTATTATCATCTTTGCGTTCCCTGTATTAACAGTAGCGCTTGCGTTAATGACGCTTGACCGCGTATTCGACACAGCATTCTTTACGGTTGCCAACGGTGGTCTCCCGATGATGTGGGCAAACCTATTCTGGATTTGGGGACATCCTGAAGTATATATCGTAATTTTACCGGCGTTCGGTATTTTCTCTGAAATCATTAGTACACACTCTCGCAAAAACCTATTTGGTTATAAAGCGATGATTATCTCAATGGTTGGTATCGCGTTCTTAAGTTACATTGTATGGGTTCACCATTTCTTTACAATGGGTAACGCGCCTGCAGTTAACTCGTTCTTCTCGATTACAACGATGTTAATCGCTGTTCCAACCGGAGTTAAAATATTTAACTGGCTCTTTACCATGTATAAAGGCCGTATTAAATTTACAACATCAATGCTATGGTCACTTGCGTTTATCCCAAACTTCGTTATTGGTGGGGTAACTGGGGTAATGCTTGCAATGGCTTCAGCTGACTATCAGTACCATAACAGTTACTTCCTAGTAGCTCACTTCCACTATGTATTAATCTCAGGAACAGTATTTGCATGTTTCGCTGGATTATACTACTGGTATCCAAAGATTTTCGGTCACACGCTGAACGAAAAGCTAGGAAAAATCTCTTTCTGGATCTTCGTTGTTGGATTTAACGTATGTTTCTTCCCACAATATTTCCTAGGTCTAGATGGTATGACTCGTCGTATGCAAACTTATTCAGAAACATTAGGTTGGGGAACATTAAACTTAATTTCAACAATCGGTGCTTTCTTAATGGGTGCAGGTTTCATCGTATTGGTTGTAAATTTACTTTGGAGCGCTTGGAAAAACAAACGCGACACTGCAAACGACCCATGGGATGGACGTACACTTGAATGGTGGACTAAATCACCAGTTCAACACTATAACTTTGCGGTAGTTCCACATGTGAAAGAAATGGATGAGTTCTGGCACATGAAAAAACGTGGAGAAACAAAAATTAAAGAAGAAGACATTAAACCAATTCATTTACCAAGCAACTCAGGTATCCCATTCATCTCAGGTGTATTCTGGTTCATCGGTGGATTTGGACTTGTCTTTGAATGGATGCCAATGGCGATCTTCGGATTAATCGGAATTTTAGCTTGTCTAGTTGCACGATCATTTGACTATGATGAAGGCTTCTATGTTCCGGTAGATGAGATTAAACAAACAGAAGGTATTACAGGGGGTGACAAATAATGGGTGGACATTTAGATAAGTCATTACCACTCGAGTATCAAGATCACCAGGGCCGAATGAATATTCTCGGCTTCTGGATTTTCTTGGGTGCGGAAATTGCACTGTTCTCTACGCTGTTTGTCACGTATTTAACGTATCATACTCGTACAGCTGGAGGCCCTGGACCACAAGATTTATATATTGTTGAAACGTTTATGATTCAAACAGTTTTACTATTAGTAAGTAGTTTCACAATGGGAATCGTTGTATGGCACATGCGTAATAATAACTTAAAAGGGTTAATTACTTGGCTAGTTATTACGCTTTTACTAGGTGCAGGATTCTTGTACTATGAAATTGAAGAGTTCATTCTTTATGCAGCTCACGAAGGTGCAACAATGCAAACTAGTGCATTCTTGTCTTCATTCTTTGCGCTGTTGGGAACACATGGACTTCACGTAACGATGGGTATTGGTTGGGCAATTTTACTTATTATCCAGTTAGTAAAGCGCGGCTTAACGCCTGTTACAGCAAGAAAAGTATTTATTATCGGTTTATACTGGCATTTCCTTGACGTAGTATGGATTTTCATCTTTACGTATGTATACTTGAACGGATTGGTGGGATAAGACATGGAAAACAAACAAGGCCAAAAAGCAGGATTTCCGCTTAGTCATGTAATGGGGCTTATCCTTTCTTTAGCACTAACGTTTGCAGCGCTTGGATTAGTTATGTTAGCTGACTTATCAAGAGGCGTAACGATGACACTAATCTCAATTCTTGCGTTCTTACAAGCAGCTATGCAGCTTGTGATGTTCATGCACATGACTGAAAGTGAAAACGGCAAGGTACAAGTTGCAAATATGCTTTATAGCTTCTTTATTGCACTATGTATCGTTGTTGGTACGCTTTGGATCTTAGCAGATCACTTTAACCATTAATACAAAAAGCCACTTACTTCTGCGTAAGTGGCTTTTTTACTATTCATTAGTAGCCTTATATCGAAGTGTTTGATAGTGACCTGTGGCCACTCGGTCGACCACTTCACCCTCCTCATTTGTATATACCTCGTATTCCTCATAAACTTCAACATCAAAACCATTGATTCTTTCAGTTGTTATAAGAACATTTTTAAGGCTCATTTCAACGTCTTCATCGTTACTTGAAGCTTCTACTTCACCGCTGTCTAAAGAAAGAGGTGAGACGGCTTCAAAGTATTCTTGAGACTCGTTGTCCATGTAGCTAATCACAACCATGATTCCAATAAAAAAGATTCCTAAAAACAATATACGAGCTGATGTCATCTTAAAAGACCCCCGTAAATTGACATACTAAAACAACTAAGCCAAGAATCCATACGTAAACAGCAAATGTTTTTAGAGAATGATGCTTTAAATAGTGAATCATCCATTTTACGGCCATATAGCCAAAAAGCGCAGCCGAACATGTTGCTACAAATAAAGAGAAAAACGAGATGTATTCTACACCACCACCGACAACATCTTTAAGCTGTAAAAGAACGGCTCCACATATGGCTGGCGTTGACAGTAAAAAAGAAAAGTAAGCAGCTGTTTCTCGGTCTAGCTTACGCATTAAAGCAGCTGCCATTGTTAGACCAGAACGTGAAACGGCAGGAAAGATGGCGGCTGCTTGAAAGGTACCGATAAACAGTGCGTCCTTGTAGGAAATATCGTGCATCTTTTTTGCTCCTTTTTTTACTGAGTCAGCAAACCATAAGAAAAGACCTGTTACAAGAAATTCCCATCCAATTGTAGAACCTGTAATTGAGATTTCCTCAAAATAATCTTTAAATAATAAGCCAACCACAACAGCTGGAATCGTACCAATGATTAGCAAGAAGGTAAGCTTGCTAAACGGGTGACGAATCATGTGCCACAGCTCGTCTTTATAAAAGACAAAAATAGCAAGCAAGGTTCCAATATGTAGCATCGTATCTAGGTACAAACCTGCGCTATCTAATCCAAATAAGTGTCGACCTAAATACAAGTGTCCTGTGCTACTAATGGGTAAAAACTCTGTTAACCCTTGAATGATTCCTAAAATTAATGCTTCAATCCATGACATATTTTCACCTCTTAAAGCGTGTCCTTGTATTATTGTATCGACCAAAAGGCATGAACATGACAAAAATTAATGAGAATGGTTAGATAAAGCAAAAAAATTAGAGTCCACTATTAGTATTTCTAACTGCATGCAACAACTAATGGCTATATTGAAATAGAGATTAAAGCATAGTTAGTAATTGATTAAACTAAAAGGTGAATCTTTGCTTAGAAGGTTGAAATCAACATGGATAAACTTAAGTGATTACACAAACGATAAGTTTGAAACCAACATAACGTTTGTGCAAGAAAAATGGATATTTAGCTTGCGGTATACAAATTTGTATTCATCAAACGGAGGTGGGAACTCATGATAAAAAAAGTGTGCATAGCACTTATTTTATGCTTCATTGGAATTCATTCACATGTAGCAATGGGAGAACAACCTAAAGTGGAAGTGTTTCAACTTGATACAGGTAAGGTCATTCGGGTAGCTGATAAAACTGAAGTTGTTCAAAAAGAGGTTGAAAAAAGCATCGCTTCCATTACTGGGATTTATAAAAAAGTAAATCCTTTACCTAAAACCGGTTATTTGGTGAAGGTACCATTAGACCCCGCTGTACAAGTGCAGCAAAAAGGGTTAGATGTGTTAGCTAGTGAAGCTGTTGTTGTATTAAGCCCAAATGAACAACCTGTACTCATGCTATACGATAATGAAAACAAAATTTATTTTTTTGAATTTACCTATGACATCTCTACGTTACGAAAAGAATTAGAATTGTAAAAGAAAGCTCCGCATAGAGATGTCGGAGCTTTCTTCATTAGTAACATACACATCATATATATAGATATCTTCAGGTTTTTTCTTTAGTTTAAAGCCTCCTTTTACACCTGAGACGGAAGTGATGAGATCCGCATGAACTAGCTTTATTAACAGTTTTTTGGAAAAAAATAAGAGAAGCGCCTAGCTGCTTACTCATTGCATCTGCTGGCAATACAGCTTTGGAAGGTAAAAAGTGAAGAAGTACCATGGCGTATACAGATTGTTCAACGCCTGTTTTCATATGCAAAGTATATCAAATCTTTCTAAAGTGGATAATAATTATCCACTTTAATCGTTTTATTTGAGAATACCAAATAAATTTTTCGGATTATTTGACAGTTAATTCAAACAACTATAATATATTTAGAAAAATCAAATATTTTACGATGAGGTGGGAATGCGATGATTGAATTAAGACCGTTCACAAAAAAAGATATAAAAGAACTCATTGAATGGATTCCCTCAGAAGCCTTTATGATTCAGTGGAGTGGTTCCACGTTTGCATATCCACTTACGCCTCGCCAGCTCAAAGAGTATATCCGCTATGCCAATTATGAAGGAGCTCATACGTATGCTTTCTCCGTTTTTTATCAACAAACCGGCCAGCTAGTTGGTCATATTTCTCTTGCTCATATTGATTATCACCATAAGACGGGCAGAATTGGTCGAGTATTGCTCAAAGAAGAGGAAAGAGGAAAAGGATACTGTAGTGATATGTTTGACCATGTTTTATCATTCGGTTTTGATGTGTTAGGACTTCATCGTATTTCCCTGGGCGTATTTGACTTCAATAAAGCTGCTATTAAGTCATACGAGCGTATTGGGTTTTTACGTGAAGGGATGATGCGAGATGTAAAGCACGTGAACGGACAGTATTGGAGCTTAATTGAAATGAGTATGATTGATTATGAGTGGAAACAAAGAGAAGAAAGTTCTGCGGAAGCAATAAAACATATTCAGTAAAATGAAACCGGATTGAAAAACTCAATCCGGTTTTTTGCGTCAAACCCTTTTGTCATTTTATTTTCGCGCTTCTAATTATACTTAGCAGGTATAAATCTTTGAAAAAAAAGGCATATAGGAAGTAAATAAGCTAATAAAAGCAGCGGAGGGACAGAAGGGAGAGACATAAGTTATGAAGTTCAAGTACAGGTTACTTTCCGTACTCATATTTCTTGGTTGCGTCTTAACTGGGGTCTTATATGTTTTTAGTGAAAAAAAAGTTGAGGCAAAGGAATTTAACATGCTCGTAATGGGTGTAGATGAACGAGAAGAAGATACGGGACGTTCAGACGTACTAATGGTTGTTCATTTTAATTCAGAAAATGGACATTTGAAAATGATGCCTATCCCTCGAGATACGCGTGTGAAAATTAAAGGACAAGCAGAAATGGAAAAGATTAATCATGCCTATAAGTACGGTGGAATTAAACTAACAGTCGACACTGTCGAACAATTCTTAAATATGCCAATTGATTACTATGTCAAAGTAAACATGGAAGGATTTAAAGCGGTCGTGGATGAGATAGGTGGTGTAACGGTTGATAATCCGTTTCCATTCACATTTGCATCTTATTTATTTCCGCAGGGTGAAACAAACTTAAACGGTGAAAAAGCTTTAGCTTATGTAAGGATGAGACATGAGGATCCTAAAGGAGACATTGGTCGTAATGAAAGACAAAAACAAGTAGTAGAAGCGCTCTTAGACAAAGGAATGAGTATGTCAACGGTAGCTAATCTTCCCAATCTCTTAAATATTACAAAGCAATACGTTGATACAAACGTAACGATTAAAGACGCGTTAGCTGTATATAACGTAATGGAAAAAGGCAAACCAACGTTTGAAACAGTACATGTAGAAGGAGAAACGCAAATAGTAGACGGAACATGGTACTATATTGTAAAAGACCAGGAGAAGGAGCATATAAAAGCCATGCTATATGGAGATAATCCATCGGAAGAACACTGAAAAAGCGCGCAGCCTGCGCGCTTTTTGTTTAATTCATTTCTTGTTCGCCAATTTCTTCTTGACGTTGCAAACAAGAAATCTGCTTTTTTTCTGGGTGAATATTAAAGGTATATCCCCACGTTTGAATCTTTTCAAGGATAATTTCCTCTTTTTTAAAGCCAAAAATGAGTACGATATCTTGATTTTCATCTAATAGTAAATATTTTTCATCTTTTCTCCACATTGTTAGGTTAGCTGCATAAAAGAAATTCCAACCATTATTCATACGATGACCTGTTGCTTGATTTTTATAGTTTAAAATCATAATAATTTCCTCCAATAGACAAACTTTCTAGTAAAATAGTTCATTTCTCATTATAAACAGTTCTTTCTTATAAATCTATAAGACGAATGAAGCATAAAATGATAAAATGTTTACGTTAGATTTTCTAGCAATATACCGTCTTTTTATTAGAAAGGAGATTTGTAATGAGCATATGGTATTTTATCATCGGAGCACTAATTGCCGTTATCGGAATGATGTTTATTTATCAGTCAACCATTTATACAATTGAAGGTAAGCTACAGGAAGACAAAACAGATAATGAGATTTATCAAGATCTTGTTCGTATTCAGACTATGTTTTTTATTAAACACGCGGTAGTAGAAATTGTTCCGTTAATTTTAATCGTATTAGCATTTATGAACCCAGAACCTGCTTCAAGCATGAGTCCATTAATTATTATGGCTGTCGTTTGGATTGGAGCGATGCTTCGCATTTATCAAACTCACCAACAGGTGGCAAACAGGATAGAAAAACAGCAGTTCCGAGGGTTTCTAACAAAATTTATGATGATAGAGATTGGGTTGATCAGTGCCTTTCCAATTATAGCAATTGTCGGTGCACTTACGCTTAGTGTAGGGTAATACATAAAAGCGTCTATATTAGTAACCTCTCTTGATGAATTACAAACAGTATGATTCAATCTTCACGTTTAAGTATAATAACAATGGGTAAATAAGAAGTATATTACTATATTTAGATTACAAATAAGGTAGGGAAACATATGATTACAAAGGGCGAAGTTATTCCATTGTTAACTGATGCAAGTCCATCATTTCAATATGATGAAGAGGTGAATACAACAACAATAGAAGGTTTGCAGCAAGAGCTCAAGCGCTTTGCTTCTCACTTAATTTCATTAGAATTTAATAATCAATTAGCCCATGAATCTGAGATATTTGAAACCATTGAACGATTATATACAGAAGGTGAAGCTGAAGTAAAAGAAAGCATAACGATAGGCTTGTTTGAGACTATGTATGAAATGCTTTCTGAACAACACATAACATCTGAAGAAATAGGAAGGCTTTTAAAACCACATTCCTTTAAATGGTGGAAAACCATTGAACAGTTTAACAAGCTTTCCTAATAATAAATAAATCACGCCAGTTTCTTGGCGTGATTTATTTATTGCTCATGTTTTAATTGCTTGTCTAAATAGAACGTTCCAAAAGGAATAAAAGATAAAATAAACGCATAGATGCCCCATAAAATTGTTTTTCTATGCTCAAATTTTACGTGCACAGCAGCAAGTATGTATAATACGAACAGAGCACCATGGGCAGCTCCAACGACGGATACAACCTCAGGAATACCAGCTAAATATTTTAAAGGCATAGCAATGAATAGTAAAAGTAGATATGAAATGCCTTCTACAATACTTAACAAACGTAAGCGGCCAATCGATGATCTTAACATCTTGGTTCATCCTCCAAATGTATGATTTTTTAACTGTCGTGAAAAATGTACCATGTAGATGCAACCGTTACAAGCATCAATGGTCGCTGTCACAAAAGATTCAAAAGATAATTAAAAAAGAGCACACTATGAGTTGACAAGGTATAACGTTATCTTTTATGAGTATATATAGTAAATGATGAAACTGTACATTCATTTATTTACGTTCAGTCTCGATACGTTAATCCTGTTTTACACGTGTAATAAGAGGCAGGAAAGGGTTTGGAAATATGACAAAAGGAATAGAACAAAAGGAAAATATCCTTGATGCAGCGTTTGTTGTATTTGGAGCAAATGGTTATCATGATGCTAAAATGATTGATATTGCTAAAAAAGCGGGTGTGTCGAAAGGGACACTTTACCTTTACTTTCCTTCAAAAGAAAGCTTATATATTGCGGTTAATGATCGCTCTTTTCTTTACTTCATTGCTAACGCAAAGCGAGAAACCGATCGCTGTGAAACATTTAGGCAAAAGCTTTATTCAATTGCAAGACATCACCTGTACTTTTTTTATAACACAAGAAAGTACCCAGATTCGTTTTGGCAAGCTCCCCATCAAATGCCTGGAATGATGGAGCGTTTGCATCGTTTTTTTGATGATTATCATTCCCTAGTATCAGACTTGATGAAAGAAGAGGGACTTGAAGATACAGCTTTACATTCAAAAGCGTTTTGTAGCATGCTAAATGGGTATAGAATGGATATTGTATCTAACAAAAATGTGTCAGAAAAAGAAATTGAACGTTATGCAACGTTTACAGTTGACCTTTTCCTAGAAGGTTGCTACTGATTTCTTTTTTTTAAAACTGACCCGCTGGTACTCACTACATTACACATGTAAAATACGACTAATAAAATATACGGGGGCTATTTATGAATTTCTTGACAAAGTTTAGCTTAAAGAATGCAGTAGCAGTATTCATTTTATCGTTTCTGCTTATCGTAGCTGGATTATTCTCATTTTCAAGGTTGAAAATTGACTTATTACCTAATATTGAATTTCCACAGCTATCGATTGAAGCTGTATATCCTGGGGCTTCTCCTAGTGATGTAAACGAACAAGTAACATCGAAGTTAGAAGAGCAGTTAAAAGGTCTTGAAGGCGTTAAAAGCGTTCAAAGTGTTTCTTACGAGAACGTGGGGATTATTAATTTAGAATTTCCGTTCAATACGGATTTAGATGAAGTTGAACAACAAATTGACACTATAACAAAAGATTTAGATTTACCAGAATCATCGACGGTTGATGTGAACCGCTTTTCATTTGGTACTTTCCCGATTATGAACATTTCTTTATTTGCTGAAGGTGATGCAGAAGTTGAAAAGCTTTTAGACAGCGAAATTATCCCAGAATTAAATAAAATTGAAGGGATTAACTCTGTATCTGTTGGTGGCGTAAAGGATGATCTTTTACAAATTACGTTGGATAAAGAAAAAGCAGTGGCAGCTGGTCTGACGCTTGAACAAATCAAAGAGCAAATTAACCAAAAGTCCGTATCGTTTCCAGCAGGAACTGTAAACGGTGAAGAACTCCAAATTCCTGTTCGAGTTGAAGAGAAACTAGATACAATTGATGCATTAAAAGAAGTTGAGCTAAAATCTACAGTTAATCCCGAAGCTCCACCAGTTTTACTTGGTGATATTGCAACGATTGAAGAAGTGAGTGAGCAAGGAGAATACACGCGCTATAATCAACAAGAGGCGCTAACAATGGCTATTACAAAGAAACAGGATGCAAATACGGTTCAAGTTGCCAATGATGCATTAGAAGTGTTGAAAAAATATGATGATGATATTAACTATGCTATTGGATTTGATTCAGCAGAAGGAATTGAAAAGTCAGTTGAAACGTTAGTAAAAGAAGGATTACTTGGGGCGTTGTTCGCTTCAATTGCAGTGCTAATCTTCTTGCGCAACTTCCGTGCTACCATTATTTCAATTATCTCGATTCCACTTTCACTTCTTGTCTCAGCTATTTTCTTAAATGGACTGGATATTTCATTAAATATCATGACACTAGGTGGAATGGCAGTAGCAGTTGGGCGCGTTGTGGATGATAGTATCGTAGTTATTGAAAATATCTTTAGACGTGTTCGAAAATCAGAAGAAGGCATTTCTGATGAATTAGTTGAATCTTCAACAAAAGAGATATTAAAAGCCATTACATCATCGACTATTACAACTGTTGTTGTATTTTTACCAATCGGTTTTGTCGGTGGAATTACTGGTGAGTTCTTCTTACCATTTGCTCTAACAGTAGTATTTTCATTATTAGCATCTCTTCTTGTTGCGGTTACAATCGTCCCGATTTTAGCAAAATTTGCGTTTAAGAAGGTACCAGCAGAAGAGAAAGAGGGTAACATTCAGCGTGGATATGCAAAAGCGATTGCATGGTCACTAAACCATAAGATTAAAATTTTAATTCTATCTTTCTTACTATTATTTGGTTCATTTGCTCTTGTTCCATCGCTTGGCTTCACATTCATTCCAAACGAAGAACAAAGGCTTTTACAGGCAAATGTTCTGCTACCTTCGTCTACTTCTTTAGAACGTACAAATGAAGTGTCGTTAAAAGTGGAGGAGCTATTTGCAAACGAAGATGAAGTAAAAGAGGTAACAACAGAAGTCGGTTCACGCGACTTTGCAACTGGCGTAAAGCGACCAAATCAGATCGGTTATTTCTTAAATCTGAAAGATGGCGTAGATGTAGATGCGTATATTGATGAACTTCAAAGTAAGATGGAAGACATTGTAGGAGAAGAGTCGCCAAAAGCAACACTAAGCGTATCTGAAGCTTCAACAGGTGGACCACCAACTAATAACAACGTAACGGTAGATTTATTCTCATCTGACTTAGATGACTTACAAACGGCGGCAAAAGAAGTAGAAAATTATTTAAATACGTATGATAACTTAAAGTACGTAAAAAATAATTTCTCTGATAAACAAAAGCAGCTTGTGGTTGAAGTCAATCAAGATAAAGCATCTGAGTATGGTGTATCTGGATTCCAGCTTGTGGGAACGATTACCGATCAAACAAAACCTGTATCAGTAGGTGACCTAACGTTAGATGGAACAAATCGTGCAGTTCAGCTTTCTTATGATGAAGATATTAGTTCAACAAAAGCAATTGAAGATCTGCAAATCTTTACACAAAGAGGACCAGTAGCAGTAAAAGATATTGCTAATGTAAGCGAAATTGATACATTTACATCCATTCAAAAATTAGATGGAAAAGTGTTTGCTCGCGTTGAAGCGGATATTAAAGACGAAAATATTCAAAAAGTGACGCAAGACGTAGTAGAGGGTGTAGAGAAGCTTAATTTACCAAAAGGGGTAAGTCTTGAAGGTGGAGGCGGTAGTGATGAAACCGTAGAAATCTTCCAATCTTTAGGATTGGCTATTTTAACAGCCATTGGTCTTGTTTACTTGACGATGCTCATTACGTTTGGTAAAGCTCGTATACCATTTATTATTTTATCGTCGTTAATCTTTGTTCCAATTGGTTCACTAATTGGCTTAGTGATCGCAAAAGAGCCTCTATCTGTTAGCGTAATGATTGGTTTCCTAATGTTAATTGGAATTGTAACGACAAACGCTATTGTATTAGTAGACCGAATTACCCAAAATAGAGAACAAAAAGGTATGACAATTCGCGAATCGCTTATTGAAGCTGGTAAAACGCGCTTACGTCCAATCCTAATGACAGCCTTTGCAACAATTGCAGCGCTGATCCCGCTTGCTTTGACAACATCAAGTGGAACATTGATCTCTAAAGGTCTAGCAATAACGGTTATTGGTGGTCTAACATCTTCTACTTTATTAACCTTAATTATCATTCCAGTTGTATATGAATTATTCTTTGCTAAGCAGGTTCGTAAAGAAAGAGAACTGGGAAAAGGTGCGAAATAAGAACTATTTTCTATAAGAGGAAAATACGACCATTAATTATATGCTATAATAAAGGTACGTTTTATTTAACCCCTTATATTATATAGATGAAGCCAGGACCCTTTAAGCCGAGGGGATCTCTGGCTTCGTTTTTTTATTGCTTTTTGTTAGAGATAGTTTACACTTAAAAAGTATCCATGAAGAAATACAGTATTGATATGCGAGGTGAAGGGGAATGGGCACTGATGACCCCAATTTGTACAGAGCTATAAATAGAGGCAACATAAGGTGTTCCATGTCTCTTTTCACACGTAACGAAAAGTTACTTTTGATGCCTCACTTTTAAAATGAGGTGAATGAATATGATTAAAACATATCTTTATTATTGAAGCTCACGCTTTGAATCTTGCTCTTTTTCAGCGCTGTTATTTTTTTACTTCAAACTCTTTAGGAGAGCTAGTAAATAGCAAGATGGGAAATACTACTGCTAAAAAGGTGCTTATAGCTCTAAAATCTTATAGTAGAGTCATTCAATATGTTTTTCAACAACAAGAGAGAATAGAAAAGGGAGGAGTCTAACAAAAAAAGAGCGGCTATAGGCCGCTCTTTTACGATTATTAAATTAGTTTTGGTAAGTGTGTCGCAGCATCGTACTCTACAAGAGGCTCACCTTGTTGAATACGATGTAAATAGTCAGGGTTTGAAATAAGTGGGCGTCCAATAGCGACTACGTCAATCCAGCCAGCTTCTAGAGCACGTTCTGCAGATTCTGGTGTTAAATCACCAACTCCGATAATAGTGCCGCTCCAGTAGTTTCGAACAATTTCATAAAGGTTCTTACCGTCTTTTACATCTTCGTAAAAGTTAAGCATTGAAGGGTGAATTATTTTCACGCCAACTTCTTTAAATGCTTCAAAACCAGTCTTTGTATGCAATCCTTTTAAGTAAGGATAGACTCAGTGTAACAAGAAGGGTATTTTTGATTCAAATATTTTGACTCACGAAAAAAACGCTGCTTTACAAAGCAGCGTTTTTCAATGTTAAGCGTGGTTTCTACGCATTTTTCTCATAACGAAACTTACGATTAATACTAAAATGATTGAACCAATAATGGCAGGTACAATGGCGAATCCGCCCATCTCAGGACCCCAGTTTCCAAAAATAAGTCCACCTAACCAAGCTCCGATAAAACCAGCGATAATGTTACCGATAATCCCTCCTGGGACATCTTTTCCAGTAATGATACCAGCTAACCAACCAATAAGTCCACCTACAATAAGCATCCAAATAAATGACATAATAACAACCTCCTGATAGTGTATTTGAATCTTATATCTTTTTGATACCCGCGAATGAACCAAGTTATGCATGTTTTGACCAAAAATAAAAGATAGTGTGAAATTAATCAAAATAAAGAGTAAATTGAAGGAAACAGGGAATGTAGATAAGTTTAAGGTGAATAAATAGGGAGGTTTATACTATTTGTCCATAAATACACTAGTTTCAGTTGTTGGCCTTATATTTATATGATAAGGTTGAATAAAATTAAAACTTTTAAATAGAAAGATACAACCTTTAGCGAGAAAGTTCTTTAGGGCTTTCTCGCTTTCTTATTTTAATTGGTAAAAAGTGATAAATGATGGACTGAGGTGAGAAACATTGAAATCTCAAACCTTGAGGTTAGTTAATCAGTTACTTTCAGGAAATCAAGATAGTGCGTGGGATATAGTAGAAGAAGCTTTACAAAAAGGAGCAAGTAGCTTAGATATTTATGAAAGTCTTTTGACGCCTGCTATGTACTATATTGGCACGCTTTGGGAAAAGAATATCGTTACGGTTGCAGACGAGCATGTAGCGACTACAACCTGTGATTATGTATTAACACGCTATGGATTTTATAAAGAAATGACAAGTGAAAGCAAAAAAGAGTACGGAAAAGTGATGTTATTTTGTTTAGAAGAAGAACAGCATTTTATTGGATTAAAGATGGTCTCGCTTCTATTTGAAGAACATGGATTCGATACGCGGTTTTTAGGAGCAGACTTGCCAAAGGAAGCAGCGGAGGTTATGGCAAAGGACTGGCAGCCTGATATCGTAGCATTATCCGCTAGCATTTCGTATCATTTAGATCAGCTTCCGCAATATGTAAATATGTTAGAAGATTTAAACCCAAAACCAATTACTTTAGTTGGTGGAAGACTCATTGCGACAAATCACGTTGCAAGTACTATATTTGAAAAAGCAAAACAAATGCCAAGTTTAAACGAACTAAATGAATGGTTATTACGTTATAAAAAAGGGGTGGACATACATGTCGATGCTTAAAAGTGCTCCTGTTCCATATTTTACTGTGGACCGAAATTTTAAAATTTTAAATCGTTCCAAGCTAGCGATGACCACTTTTGCGCCGGTCGATAACTTCTTAGATGTTGTTGATACGTTCAGCAAAGAAAAAGCCAAAAAATATTTAAGAACAGAGTATATCGTAAAAGACGACAAAGAAAAAAGTGAAAAACAGCTGCACACAACGCTTGTAGAAGAAAAAGACTACACCATGCAAAAGGTAGAGCTTGTGTTGCAAACTGAGCAATCACCGTATGCTTTATTTGAATGTTTCATACAGTGGGATGAAGAAGTTGGGCATTTAGTTTGTATTTATCAAGATGAGCGTATTAAAGAGCTAACAAGGATGGTTCACGCTCACCAAAAGCGACTTGCACATACAGACTTTGAACTACTGCAGAAAAAAGAGAGCTTAGAAGCTTCACTAAAGCGGATTAAGCAACTATCAGCTTCTTTCATTAAGCTTTCTGAAAAGGTAGCTCTTATTCCACTGTTTGGCGATTTAGACGAGCAGCTCGTAGCAGAAAATTCCAAAGTGCTCCAAGCTGCTACATATGATGGCCACTATTCCATTATGCTCTTTGACTTTTCAGGAATTGATGAACTGAAACCGGAAGGCATCCACGCCTTTTCATCCTTTATGCGTTCGTTTGATATTATGGGAGTTACCTGTTACATCATAGGCATGAAACCATCTCATACAGAAATGTTAAAGGGGAATTCATTTGGTAATCAGATTATCTATATGAATAATTTAAGTGATCTCGTAAACATTAAACATTCTGTTGGGTAAAAAGCTGTGCGACTGCACAGCTTTTTTTGTTCTTTAAAATATTCCGCTGATTTTTAAATAGGGGAATGTGCATAATAAAGATAGAGTAGGAAGGTGGAAAAATGGAGCATAAAGAACATAGCGGTTTACATAAACATGAGCATAGCCTAGCATGTGGACATACGAAAATTATGCATGATGGTCACTGTGACGACCATGGACCAGTAGAAGTCATCACTAATCATTGAATAGACGGAAAATTTTAAAAATGTAAGCGTATACTATTTACAATTTAGGTATCAATTGCTATTATTGTCTTACAGGATACTTTTTCGCATTATCTTGTAAGACAATATACTAAGTCGATTTTCAAAGGAGGAAAAGTTATGATAATGGAAGAATGGTTCGCACTTTTCGTACTTGCAGGAGTATGCATGGTCCTTGTTAATCGCATGTTGCACAAAATTTATAAAGAAACAAGTACAGACGATTCCTAACATCTTCTCTTACATTGAAGGTGTTTTTTTATGGTCTTATATAAGAATATGTTTATATAAAAGAAGCTGGAAAATAAGTATTTAAGTCAACAAGATATCCGAACCGTCGAAAGTTAACTTCTTTTGATAGTTCGGATATCTTTTGTTGGTTTCGAACTTATTCTTATAACTTAACTATTGTAGAAACGTGATGAATCATCTTTGAGAAGAAATCATGACGTTTTGTTCTATACCATTTTTTTATTTAACGTAAACCATTCTTATTTCTAATAAATTACGGAGTAGGTAAATTTTGAGCTTCTTCTTTTTTCATCATATGGGACGGTAGGATAATTTCTTCATCTACTAAGAAGCTAAGAAGCTCTCGCGTAGCAAATGACATATAGCGTTCTTTCTTTAAAATAATACCTAACTCCCACATCGGTGTTGGAGAAGAAATGGGAATGCTACGTATTAAAGGATTATTAATCTTCGGATAAACCGATTTTGGCAAAATAGCAATCCCGAGTTCAGAAGCTACGAGTTCAATGATAAGATCCCACTGTGAGCTTTCATAGGCAATTTTCGGCTGGAAGCCAGCTTCAATACATTCATGAATAATACGGTCGTGAAGCGAGAAATCTTTGCTAAATAAGATGAAAGGTTCTTCTTTTAATTCCGATAGAGATACGACCTGCTTTTGAGCAAGTGGATGTTTATGGTGAATATATAAGTTAAACTCTTCTTGTACAAATGGATAAATATGAAACATTGGGTTTTGGACTGGAAGTACAATAATCCCAAGGTCTACCTGTTCAGACTCAACAAGTTCAACAATACGCTTAGCGCCTAATTCCACGAGTTCTAGTGTTACTTGTGGATACTTTTTAGTAAACTTTTTTGCAATCATTGGAAAAACAATGGTACCAATTAAAGGTGGTATGCCGATTTTAATTTCACCAGTTGGTAAGTGTCTAAGATCATCTAATAGAGCATGAAGCTCATGTAATGTTGAAACTAATTTTTGGCTTTGATTATATACAACTTGACCTGCATCTGTAAGAGTCAGTTTGCGAGTCGAGCGATCAAATAAATCGACGCCCAACTCTTCTTCAAGCTTTTTCACAATTTTACTCAAAGCAGGTTGAGATAAATGAATAGCAGATGCAGCCTTGGTAAAGCTCTTTTGGTTCACAACTTCCATAAAGTGTTGCAGTTCACGAATGTCCATAAGCAAGCCCCTCACTAATATTCTTTGTTTTCATACTATTTATTCTATTTATCTATTTTACTTATGTTTCAATAAAATGTAAACTCTTACATAAGGAAACTGAATGATAATTCATCTTTTTTACAAGAATAAACCTTCTTATTTTGTATAAGAACACAATGTTGTAAGCGTTATCATTAATGGTTATACCCTCAGAAATACCGTTTTTAGAACCTTCAATTTACAGAAATAATAATAGTTGTTCCTCACACATCGCCATTGATTTGTTCTTACATATAAAGAAGAAGAATAAAATAGAAAGATGAAATTTATCAGACTACAAGAACACCTCATAAATAAAGAGAAAATAAAAAGGGGAGAGTGGTCATAATGACATATGTAAAAGGTTTAGAAGGAATTGTAGCGGCTGAAACAAAAGTTGGGCACGTTGATGGAGATAAAGGTCAGCTGATTTACCGTGGATACTGGGCGAAAGATTTAGCAATTAACTATACATTTGAAGAAGTAGCTTACTTGATTTGGAACGGACAGTTACCAAATCATGAACAGCTTAATGAATTTAAAGAAGAGATGAAAGCACATCGCGTATTACCAAAAAATATTGTAGCGCTAATGGATTGTTTACCGAGAGATACAGAAGTCATGAGTGCTCTTCGTACATGCATTTCAGCACTTGGCGATCCATCTTACAGTTGGCCGCCTACAAAAAATCAAGCGGTTGCATTAACGGCAATTGCGCCAACTATTATTGCTTATTGGTATCGTAAAATGAATGGTTTAGAAGTTGTTGAGCCGAATGAGAATCTAGATCACGTGGCTAACTATCTGTATATGATCACAGGAGAAGTACCGGATTCAAGCTTAGTTAAAGCATTGAGCGCATATTTTGTACTTACTATTGAGCATGGTATGAACGCATCAACGTTTTCTTCGCGCGTGGTAGCGTCAACTGAATCAGACATGGTCTCTGCGATTTGCGGAGCGATTGGTGCAATGAAAGGACCTTTACATGGAGGTGCTCCTTCTGGTGTTATTAGCATGTTCCAAGAAATTGGCTCTGCAGAAAACATTGAGCCTTGGGTGCGACAGAAGCTTGAGAACAAAGAGAAAATTATGGGATTTGGACATCGTGTGTACAGAACACATGATCCAAGAGCAGAAGCTTTAAAAGAGGTTTCAAAGCAAATATCAGATGATAACGAATGGTTTGATTTTATTGTAAAAATTGAAGATACAACCATTCGACTGTTAAATGAATATAAGCCAGGAAGAAAAATTTACACGAATGTAGAATATTTTGCTGCAGCTGTTATGAAAGCAGTGGAGCTTCCAGCAGATTTGTTCACACCCACTTTTACGGCAAGTCGACTGGTAGGATGGACTGCACACGTACTTGAGCAGTCAGAAGATAATCGTATTTATCGTCCGCAGTCATCTTATATCGGCTATACGCCAGTGGAACAAAAACAATAAACACTCGAATTAAAAAGAAGCGGATGTTGAAGGATTCGCTTCTTTTTTGTGAATTAAATGATCACTAGGGTAATAGTTGATAGTAGCAACGAAGTAATGATAATTGCTAGTATTGGCCGAACGGATTTAGAGCATAGCGTTTTAATGTTAACGTTTAAACCTAAACCAACCATTGCCATTGTTAAAATGAACGTAGTTAAGACAGGGGTGATACTCATTATTGTATTAGGAATGTGTATATATCTTCCCAAAATATAGCTGTTGAAAATGCTCATTAAAAGAAAACCCACTAAAAACCATGGGAATTTGATAGCTGTTGGTGTCCCTTGTTTTTCTTTCTTTTTCATAAGTAAAACAAACAAAAAGCTAATTGGAATTAACCATACGACTCTGCCCAGCTTGGCTATAATAGCAAGGGATAGAGATTCTTGGCCTGCAGGCATAGCAGCGAGGGTTACATGAGCAATTTCATGTAGACTCATGCCAGACCATATTCCGTAATCTTCAGAAGAAAGATGTAAAGCTGACTGAAGAAAAGGGTAGACAATGGAAAAAACACTTCCAATTAGCGCAATAATTCCGATGCTTATTGCGATGTCTTCTTCTTTTGATTTTATAATAGGAGAAATGGCTCCGATAGCGGCTGCTCCGCATATGCCCGTTCCTACACCAAGCAATAATAAAATGGCCAAGTCTGCTTTTAGCCATTTTCCAACCAGGACCATACACGTAATCGAAAAGATAATAACCAATGCATCTTTAAAAAAAATACCGATACCCACAGCAAATATTTGATCAATCTGAAGCTGAAGACCATACAAGATAATAGCTCCACGAAGTAGAGCTGTAGATGCAAATTTAATTCCTGGCTCAAGTTGAGTCGGGTACCCAATGTAATTTCGATAAATAATTGCAATTAAGAGTGCACAAGCAAGGGGGCCTATCATTTTAAAAATTGAGAGAGATGCAAGAAAATACCCTCCTAGCGCCACAGCAAAGGTAAAAGCAAGACCACCACTATATGCTAAACCACGTTCATTTTTAATACCATTATTCGTATTCATGTTTTTCAACTCCAATATGATTCGTACTTCTTTGAGCATAAAGGAGATTTAACTATTAGTGAAATACTGTTATTTTATTTTAATCATTAATATTTTTAATGATTTATCACACAGGCATTTCAAGTACAAATGGACTTTCTAATTACGGAACAGCCCTTTCAAAAGTTGCTCGCAAAGACATTACAATTGACTTCGGTCGACTATTGCTTGAAACAGTAAAGTTTGCGCTTGATGGTGTGAAAATCAGTATCAAAAAAGGCTGGCTTGAGCAGCCTCCGTTAGCTGTTAAACATGATTTTTTCTCGAAATAATTAGAGTATAATAATGTTCATCGGCGCTACAATGGTGTAAGATTATACCAGTGTAGTGCTTTTTTATGAACATAAATAAAGGAGCGTCGTTATGGAAAATGAAATGTTAAAGGTATTTGATGAAAACCATCAGCCAATTGGACAAGCATCACGTGCAGAAGTTCATCGACTTGGTTATTGGCATGAAACGTTTCACTGTTGGTTTATCAGCCGTGAAGCATCAAAAGCCTATATTTATTTACAGCTCAGAAGTACGGATAAAAAAGACTATCCGGGCTTGTTTGATATCACTGCTGCAGGACACCTTTTAGCTGATGAGACCGTTGAAAATGGAATTCGAGAAGTAGAAGAAGAACTAGGTGTAAAAGTCAAATTGGACGAGTTGGTTTCAATTGGGAAAGTCCACTATGAAGCTTACAAAGAAGGTTTCATTGATAAAGAGATTGCTCATGTCTTTGTATATGAAACACCATATGAAATAAGAGACTATCATCTACAGCTTGAAGAGGTAGCAGGAATTGTTCGCGTTGACTTCAATCACTTTTACAATTTTTGTTTTGGCAAAACAAACAGCATTCTTGCAGAAGGATTCACATGCAAAGACGGTATGAAATTGACCTTTAAAGGAGACATTACCTACAAAAAACTAGTTCCTCATGACCTTAGCTTTTATCAACAGGTGGCAGAACGTATTCAAAGGTATTTAAGTAGAAAATAAGGGAGGAGAAAAAATGGTTCATATTCAACAATTTTTACAACACATTCACGCACATCTACAAACAGATCAAACATCATTATTAAAGCATATACATAAGCAATCTGTTCTAACAATTCCATTTGAAAATCTTGATATTCACTTAAATAAGCCTTTATCAATGAACCCAGAGCATGTGTTTGATAAAGTTGTACGAAACAAACGCGGCGGTCTATGCTTTGAAACAAACAGCTTATTGTACGCAATCTTAACACAGCTTGGATTTAAAGTAACGTTGATATCAGCGGCATTTTGGAATGAAACGCAAGAGAGCTGGAACAAAGACTGTACGCATCTAGCGCTATGCGTAGAGGTAGATGCGAAAAGTTACTTAGCCGATATAGGAATTGGAGGGGGCTTTTTTGAACCTTTACTAATTGAGGACCGGCATACATATAAGGACAATAATGGTGAATACCGAGTGTTAAACCGTCATGACGAATGGATTGTTCAAGAAAAAAATAGTGATTGGCAGGATCTTTTTAAATTTTCTCTTCAATCAAGAAAACTAGATGATTTTTATACTGCCTGCCGATATTATGAGCACGATCCAACTTCATTTTTTCGCCAAAAGAAGCTTTGTAGCGTAGCGACTGAAGATGGTAAAGTTTCATTATCATCTAATACATTAAAAATTACAAAAGGATTAGAGAAAGTGAAAACACCTATTACATCGGATGATCAGTTTAGGAAAGAGCTAAAAAAATATTTTCAAATTGTACTATAAAAAAGCACAAGGGTCAGTTACATACAAGTAAACCCTTGTGCTTTTAATTTATTTAATAATAGATAAATAATTATGATGATAAGAATGGAATCTTATGGTTTCTGATAAATTTTAAACCATAATAAAAGCTAAAAATCAGCACGAAAGAACCGGTGGTTAAGCACGTTTTCATGAGAGCTAGCCCTCCAATAGACGGACTTGCCGATAGTTTATAACCTAGCAAAAAAAGCAGAGTTGCTAGCATAAATAAACAAAAACTCATATATGAATAACGATTCTTAAAAGCAGCAACGAGAAGGAGAATAAGTAAGTACAAGCCGCTTACAAGCATCAGTATAGGGAAAAATGGATAAAGTTTAGCCGCATAGATAAAATAGTCCACCTGTGAAATATCGTATCCAGAGGTAATAGGAGTAGTAGCAATCGAGGTATATTTTGCTGAATCTCTCCATTCAAACGAATCATCAGTCAAATTGGATCCCTCATACCATGTTGCTGCCGTTGATAAAAGAAATATGAAACAAGCTGCAAATAGCTGAGTCATATACTTAATTGACATAACGTGCTTCATCTCCTTCAAATAATGCCATACTCTAGGAAGATATTATATCAGCTTTTAGAAGAAGAATATTTTATTTTACAGAGTGTCATAAAACGTTCAAAATTCACATCAGAAAAAGTTCATGTTTCAACTTAATAAAAATAGGGGAACATTGACAAATAAACGTAATGTATAGGAGAGACAAACATGAAAGTAGCTGTTATCTTAAACCCAAACGCAGGTAATAAAAAATTAATTGAGTCGATTGAACTTATTTGTGATAGATTGAAAACAGCCTTTTCAGAGGTGAAGTTATACGAAACCGAGGCTCCAGGTCATGGAAGTGAAATTGTAAAAGAAATCGCTTCTGATGTGGATGTCATTATTGGAGCTGGGGGAGACGGAACCATCTATGAGCTTGTGAATGCCATTGCACCGCTTGAACAATGCCCCGTTTTCGCAATTCTTCCAGGAGGAACATGTAATGATTTCTCTCGTGCAATTGGCATGAATCAAAATCCATTGAAAGCAGTAGAGCAAATTATTGCACAAAAGAAAATTGCAGTTGATGTTGGCAAGCATAATCAACAATACTTTTTAAACTTCTGGGGAATCGGCCTTGTAGCAGACGTTTCTGAGAACATTTTAGAAGATGGGAAAGAAAAGTTTGGTAAGTTCTCATATTATATGAGTGTGGGGAGAACGATTAGCCAAGTAGAACCTTTTGAGGTAGAAGTTGATAGCGATGAAACGACTTATGAGGGTGAAGCAGTAATGGTTTTGATTGGCAACGGTCCTTTCCTTGGTGGAAACCGAGCTGTTTTAGGAAATTGTTCGTTTCAAGATGGGCTTTTAGATGTATATGTGGTCAAACAAATGGCTCTTGAGCCTCTCATCAAATGGCTTCAAACAGCGCCTGGAGAAGAGCAAATGGACCCAACAAGTCAGCTGTTACATTTTAAGACAAAACGAGTAACAATTGACGCTACTCCACAGAAGACTGTAGATTGTGATGGTGAAAAAGAAACAACTACGCCCGCAACAATTTCGGTTCTTCCCCATCATTTAGATATGTACGTTGGTAATATGTAAAGCGCCTGGATATGGCGCTTTTTTTATTATGGTATCCATTTCTTTGAAGTGAAAGTAATAATCATAAAGCTGCTCATCATGATGACAATCATTGAGTAGCAAAAAGCTGTAAAACCCACGATATGTAAGCCGATAAGCATAATTAAGCTGTCCGATAGAAAAATAACAAGACCAATATTAATCGGCCACTTTGCTGAAATAATTAAAGCGATAAGATCAAGACCATCTGAGCTAACTTCATATCGAAGCATTAAACCGATTCCCATACCAGTTAGCACGCCTCCAATTATGGAACTAAACAGTAAAGGTATTTCCATACTCCCACCAATAACGTTTAGCTTTTCTGTCATAAAAAAAGAAAAGAGTAACCCAATGCTGCCATAGAAAAAATGTTTGCGATGGTAAAAAAATGCGTAAATAAAAACAGGTATATTAACTAATAAAATGGATATGCCGATTGGCAAGCCAATCATGTAATAAATAACTAAGCCCAAGCCGATAAGTCCACCATCCAATAAATGATGGGGTGCAATAAACCCATTAAGTCCTAAGCCGATTAATAAACTACCACAAAAAATGACGATTGCTCGAGTAAAAATAGTCCTCACCCTATATAAAAAGTTATTCATTAATTGTCAAAAAGCTAGTACATTGATAATATATGGGAAGTTTGTCCAGTGTATGCCTTTCTTTCGAGAGATTATTAATCTAATAGGTTGTTCTGTGAAATATCCAATTTATGCTATAATAAATAGTTGAATTTTCATACAGTTTAACTAGAGGAGTGAGCATATGGTTGTTATTAGATGTGCAGTTGAAAAGGATGTTGAACGACTAGCAACACTGATGAAAGAATACATTGTTGATTTTTACCATCAGCCGGAACCGCCACGAAAAGAGATAGTTTCTCACCTTGAGTTATTATTAGCCGATTCATCAAAAGGAGTTCAATACGTAGCTGAAGAACAAAATCGCTTGCTTGGTTTTGCCACCATTTATGTAACCTTCAGTACATTAAAGCTAAAGAGAACAGCTATTTTAAACGATCTATACGTATTGCCAATGAATCGCGGAAATAAAGTAGGAGAAAAATTATTTCAAGCATGTGAAACATACGTAAAAGAAAATGATTTAGTGGGGTTATCCTGGGAAACAGCTGTTGATAATGAAGTTGCTCAGAATTTTTATGAGAAAATGGGCGGAGAAAAATCAAGATGGCTACACTATGAAAAGTAATCGTTTATTGCAATTTATAAACAAATTATGGTATAGTATGGAAATGCATAAAGTTGTACGTTAGTTGTTATGAAAGGAAAGGAGAAACTTACGAATTGAAGAGCAATCCAATTGTACATATGTGGAAACTGTTAACCGCGATTGGCGGGTTTCTCGTTGCTTTCTTTCTTTTTAAAGTTCGCAAAGGTAAATAACAGTTATGAGTGAAAAAGCACGATTTCGTTTAGGAAATCGTGCTTTTTTGATTTGAGGGAAACGGAATGCTAATTTTATCATGGATGGAATTCTTGTAAGAGTTGTAAGTAAAAGAATCTCCTGTGGATTGCTGTATCGACATGTACAGCAGATAGCTATGTTTTGTTTCCATATAATAACTGGCATCGTCCAGCTTAAGCGAATAAAAACAATAACTGAAGTTAAGCAGCGATTGTTTTTGAATACGGGTTTCAGAATGCTCTTTTACCCACTCATATAACTCAAAAACAGTGACACAATCAGGGGATAACATAATCTTTGCTTTCTGTTGAATCTCATTAGCAGCGTTAGTAACTGAATCTTTAAGCTGTTTAACAAAAGAGGAGAGTTGTTCTTTCACATTTTTCTTCCTTTCACATTTAGCCTTTTCTATAAATTGTGTTGAAATAAGAGTTTATATACGTTAACTACTTATAAAAAGAGTGAAGTAGCCGCATTGTAACAAGTGGCATGTAAAAAATATAGCCAATCTAATTTAGTATTTGATAAAGTAAGGAATATAGAAAAAATAAGGAGTGTACAACAATTTGACAAGCATACAGATTCAACCTCTAGATGTTAAAGCTGCAGAAGCAGCAGCAAAGTATATAGACACGCTAACAAAGCCTCAAGGAAGTTTAGGAAGGTTAGAAGAGCTAGCAATTAATTTGGCTGGCATTACACAAGAGATTTTTCCAACCGTTACACCACCTGGAGTACTGGTATTTGCAGCAGATCATGGGGTTGTTGAAGAAGGGGTATCAGCTTTCCCAAAAAGCGTAACTGCTCAAATGGCGCTTAATTTCTTAGAAGGTGGCGCAGCTATTAACGTATTTAGTAAGCAAATTGGAGCTCAATTTCAACTTGTGGATATTGGAATTGCCACTACTGTTCAACACAGTGAACTTTCGTGCCGAAAAGTCAGAATGGGTACGCGCAATTTTTGCAATGAACATGCAATGACGAGAAATGAAGTTGAACAAGCGATTGAAATAGGTATAAATGAAGCAACAAGCCTAATTAACAAAGGAATAAAGTGCTTAATTGTTGGAGAAATGGGAATTGGCAATACTACTTCTAGCACAGCTCTACTAGCTGCTTTAACAAATCATAAAGTAGAAGAGCTAGTCGGCAGCGGTACAGGAATCACTTCTCAACAACTAAAGCATAAAATAGAAAGAATTGAGCAAGCATTAGCAGATAGACAATATGATGTAAAAGATCCGATTGACATTTTGTCAGCTTTTGGAGGACTTGAGATTGCAGGAATGGTTGGCGCAATGCTTGCAGCAGCTTCATACAGAATACCAATCATTGTGGACGGGTTTATTTGTACTACAGCGGCTGTGTTTGCTGTCCAAATGAATGAATTAGCTTCCGACTATATGTTTGCAAGCCATCAATCTGTTGAGCCAGGTCATCGATTCGCTCTGTCCATTTTAAAAAAAGAACCATTATTAAATTTACAGATGCGTCTTGGTGAAGGAAGTGGCGCAGCTATCGCGTTTCCACTTCTTCATTCAGCGTCTTTGATGATTAAAGAGATGGCTACATTTGCAGATGCAGGTGTTGCAAACAAAGAATAGTAAAAAGAGACTGAGACATAAGTAGTTCAGCCTCTACTATACCTGAACGATTGAGAGTTCATAACTTTTAATCGTTCAGGTTTTTTCTTGATTGTGAAAACAATGTTGGAAACAGGGTGGAATGGAGCGTAGGACACTCGACTCCTGCGGGAAAGAGAGGGAAAACTGAGATCCCGCAGCGCAGCGAGGAAGCTCAGGTTCCTCCCCGCGGAAAGCGAGTGGCCGTAGCGCAATGGAACGAACGTGTGGAGACAAACCAAAGAGATGGGAACAGCTAGTGTTCGTCTCTTAGAAGCAATCATTTTGTTATGTCCCAAACTCTTTTACATCATCATATATGTAGGTTCAGCATCATAATAGAATAAATTCCATAGCTTATGCCGGTTAATAAGAACGATCCCATAATTAGTAGTACAACAGCAACACGTCTTTTAATCGCTTTAATTTCTTTTTCTTGTGCTACACGGTTCATTTTGTTTCCTCCAGTAACTTGCTTAGAGATAAGATTTGTGAAGGTAATCACATATGCATATGCCAAAATAACTAATTATTGTTTATCAAGAATAAACTGTAATTTAATTCATGAGTTTAATTATGACTATCCACTTAAACTTTGCTGAAATTATTTACTTGTACAAATTGAACATATATTATAAAAAGAGTGGATAAGTTGATAGTATCGAAAGTAACATACAATCGCAATAAATACGATAATCATAATTACATAATAAGATGAAGAAAATTCTGAAAAAAGAGGTAATGCAGATGAATGGTACACTCATTATTCAGCATGGTGCTCCGTTTGTAAATGGAACATCTGTCCCTCTTGAACAATCTACTGTTATAGTTGGACGAAAAGGAGATGGATGGTTGCCTGATTTAGCGTTTCAAAGCGCATACATCTCTCGTAAGCACTTTAAAATCACTACCAATGAAAACAACTATCAGCTTATTGATTTAAATAGCAAACATGGGACGCAAATAAATGGACAAAAGCTTATTCCCGCTCACTCATATACACTGCAGCATCAGGATCAAATATCAATTGCAAATGATACAGCTGTCTTAACATTTATTAGCCAAGACATGGACGCAACATTAGATTTAGGTCCACTATTAAATGAGATTCACACATCTAAGCAATATGAACTTGATCCCGTACTTCAAAAGATTAGAGTAAAAGGTGAAGTATATGTATTATCAGAGAAGGAATATGCGTGTTTATCGTATTTACTTCAACAGCACGATACCTTCGTTTCAAAAGAAATGCTCAAAAAACAAGTTTGGCCAGAACGAGTGATGGAAAAAAATGATGTATTTGTTAATCCGGAAGAGCTTAATTCTTTAATGTACAGAGTTCGCAAAAAAATAGGACAAACGCTTGATATTCAGGTAGTGCGAGGTAAAGGGTATATGCTTCATTTTAAATAATGTCTTTGTCGTTCTAAAAGCCATGTGGTGAAGTACCGCATGGCTTTTTTGCTAATTTGTAATGTTAGATTGTTTTTACAGCCTGTACGCGAATATAAGCTGCTGGCAAGCACCATTCGTCTTGTTTGAAAAATGTTTTTTGTAACTTGTCTTCAACTCTATTAAAGATAATTTGTTTTGTTTCAGGCGTTATATTATTGAAAAGAGATGATGCATGTGTATCAAGCCAGTTACGAAGGCCATCTTCGTGCTGTAAAACGAGAGGCTGTATGAAATGAATAGCACTTTGAACATCGAATCCATGCTGCTCAAGCAAGGAAGTGTATTCTCCAATACTCGGAAAATAAAAAGGGAGAGAAAAATTAGATGAAATAATATTGAAAACGACAAGCTGGCGCAGCACCTCGTTAAAAACAGGATAAAGGTGGTTTTGGCCATTGAACTCTGTCACAAAGCGTCCTTGTAGTCTGAGCGCACGATAAATATTTTTAATAACAACAGTAGGAGGGTGAATAAGGTGAAGCGTGTTTTGGGAAAATACTGCATCAAACTGATCTTCATAGTCTAAATCCAGTGCATTGACGCGCATAAAGTGGACGTGAGGGTAATGATGCTGTGACTGTTCAATCATATTTTCCGACGAATCAATACCTGTTATGTTCACACCTAGAGAGCTAAGCTGATTTGCCATGTATCCGTTACCTGAGCCAATTTCTAAGATGTTTTCACCAACTTGAGGAGAGAGCATGTTCATTACATTTCCACCAAAAGACGAAATAAACGAAGAGTGTGAGAGTGTGCGGTTCATATTGATACTGCCTCCTTATTAAAGGTAGTTCGAGAACATGTCGTTCAATCAATACAGCTTAAGGAGAAAAATACGTAAGAGACAATCGATTGAATAGTAAAATTATATCACAATTCTGACAAAATAGAACGACCCTTCTATCTTTATTTACAAGCTTCTTAAAAAAACAGCTTAATTGACTGCTAGTCAATTAAGCTGCTGAATTATCCCCACTTTACAAATAGAGGTAGGTCTGTATGACCCATTTCTCGAACATATACAAATAAGTTACCTTTATGATGAATTTCATGATCGATTGCCATTGACACTAATTGGCTTGCGGGCATCTTTTGACCAAATACCGCAGAGGTATCGATAACGCAGTTTAACTGGTCGTCTGTTAAAGAAGCTAGGATGTCTTTTGTTTTTTCAGTATAATGAGAGGCTAATTCCGATAAGTTTTTCTGCTCAATATCATGCTTTTCTTCCAATGGAGCAAGGTTGCCCTCTTGTGCTACTTTCGCAAATGTGTAAAAAGAAGTAAGCATGTGTGTAGTGAGTTTATATGCTGACATAGATGTTGGTGTTGGTTGATAATCATAATGATTTTCTTCAATCTTATCAATTAACATATTTGTTACATTACGATGAGCTGAAAAATGATGTAAAAGACGCTGAGATGAGGACATTAATTACCACTCCTAATATGTAAATTTTTACTTCATAGTCAGTATACCATGGTGCCTATGTAAGTTAAAAATATATGCATAAAATGACGAATTTTGTAGAAAAATAGAGAAAAAAATAAGGAAAAGTGGTTGACACTATAGAGAAAAAGACTTATGATACGTATATTATAAATTTTCGAAATAAATTGACTAAATTCTTCAATATACATTTTGCGTTGATTGGGAGTAGTAGAGGATCTAATTATAACAGAGAGCTGTTGGTTGGTGTGAAACAGTATAAGATGACCTTGAACTCGCCCAGGAGCTCTTAAGATGGAACGGAATTCACTTCTTATTATATCTTAACGCATAACCTCCGTTAGAAGGTTTGTACGTGATGTACAAGTAAAGTGGATTTTAATCGATGAATTAAAATCAAAAAGAGTGGTACCGCGGAGGTCAGCTGGCCTAACGTCTCTTGTTGTAAAGAGACGTTAGGCCAGCTTTTTTTTTGTTGAAGAAATTTAGATGGAAAGGAACATCAAGATGAATCAAACAAATCAATGGACATCAAAGTTAGGTTTTATCATGGCAGCAGCAGGTTCAGCAGTTGGAATCGGCGCAATTTGGAAATTCCCATATGTTGCGGGAACTAGTGGGGGAGGCGCGTTTTTATTAATTTTCTTACTCTTTACGTTATTAATCGGCTTGCCTTTACTATTAGCTGAATTTGTTATTGGGCGTAGCACACAAAAAGACGCTATTTCTGCATATGAAAAAATTGCTCCAGGAACGGCATGGGTATGGATAGGACGTCTAGGAGTTATTACGAGTTTTGTCATCTTATCATTTTATAGCGTTGTTGGTGGTTGGATTATATTATATCTATACAGAAGCGTTACAAATCAATTGGTAGGTTCAACAGATGATTACGCAGCTTTATTTAATGATACAATTTCAAGCTCTTTTTCACCGGTTATAGGACAATTACTCTTTATGATTATTACGATTGTTGTCGTTGCTAAAGGTGTTCAAAATGGAATTGAAAAAGCAAATAAATACATGTTTCCAGCACTATTTATTTTATTTATTGCATTAATTATTCGTTCATTAACATTAGATGGTGCGATGGAAGGAGTAGCATTTTTCTTAAATCCTGATTTTACAAAGCTAACATCTGAAAGTATTTTATATGCCATGGGTCAATCGTTCTTTGCAATTAGTATTGGGATTTCAATCATGGTCACATACAGTTCTTACTTAAATAAAGAGGAAAGTCTGCAGCGTTCAGGTGGAATGATTGTAGGACTAAACATTTTGGTTTCAATTTTTGCTGGGCTAGCGATTTTTCCAGCTGTGTTTTCAATTGGCTTAGAGCCAACAGCAGGGCCAGGATTACTATTTAATGTACTACCAGCTGTGTTTGAACAAATTCCGTTTGGCGGCTTGTTTTTAACAATTTTCCTAGCGTTATTCTTGTTTGCTACATTAACATCTGCATTTTCTTTACTTGAAACAATCGTAGCAGCAGTAACAAAAGGGAACAATGATAAGAGAACGAAAGCATCTTGGACTCTGGGGATTTTAATCTTCATTGTTGGAGTTCCTTCAGCTCTATCTTTTGGTGTTTTATCAGATATCACGTTTGGTGGGAAAATTTTATTCGATGCGCTTGATTATTTAACACTTAACATTTTAATGCCATTTGGTGCTCTGTTAATTTCCTTTTTTGTTTCATATCGCATGGATAAAAATGCTGTATATGAAGAATTCATATCAGGCTCCAGAACAGCGAAATATTTGTTTAAAGCATGGATGATCTTACTTCGTTACATCATTCCAATTGTTATTATCATCGTGTACTTGCATACGTTTGGCGTACTATAAAAACAGTAAAAAAGGGAATCGCTATTCAGCGGTTCCCTTTTAAGTTCATTAAATATTATGTTGTTTTAATTCTTCAAGCAAACGCTCCATGCCTTCACGACTTAATGTTAGCTTTCCATCAGCAAGTGTTACGTTGTCAGATGATACTTCTCCTGTAACTGCACAAGCTCCGTTAGGCTCATACTTCTTTAAAATAATGCGATCAGTTTCTACAAAGATTTCTACAGGATCTTTTACATCTATTTCAAGTACACGGCGTAGTTCTTTAGGAATTACAATACGACCTAAATCGTCAACTTTTCTTACAATACCAGTTGATTTCATTTTTTAATCACCTTTACTTTAGAAATATTATTTTTGGAATTTCTACAACTGATTATATACTACAATTCGACAAATAAAAGCGAAGTTATCGAGATGTAAATGAACTGTAATATTATTGAAATATTTTCTTTATCTATAAACAATGCCTAAAAAATGGAATAAATTTCAAATGTTATTTTAATAAAATAATGAAACGTTATGCTTGCATTAAGCTTCTACCTATGTTTTAATATAGAAATTGCCCTTAAAGTATAAGTTTTAAATCGGAATGATTACTATCAAAAAAGAGCATTGAAAGGATGAGAATTCATTGGCTAAAAAATCAAAGGTTGTAAAAGAACGTAAACGTCAACAATTGGTAGAAAAGTATGCACTTCTTCGACAGGAACTAAAAGAAAAAGGGGACTATGAAGCGTTACAAAAACTGCCGCGTGACTCCTCACCAACTCGTTTAAAGAATCGGTGCCGTGTAACAGGAAGACCGAGGGGCTATTTACGTCAATTTCAAATGTCCCGAATTGCATTTCGAGAACTAGCTTATAAAGGGCAAGTTCCTGGTGTGAAAAAAGCTAGTTGGTAAAAAAAACTCTCCATAAAAGGAGAGTTTTTTTATTTTGTAGCTGCAAAATAGCGTGAGATACCTTCTGCAATACCACGAGAAACTTGCTGCTGATATTGTTCTGTTGCAATACGATCTTCTTCACTTGGATTAGATACAAACCCAAGTTCAACAAGAACGGAACGCTTATTATTATGTTTTAATACATAGAAGTTAGCTTGTTGCGCACCACGATCTCTCATATTTGTGTGTTGCACCATGCTCTCTTGAATGTATTTTGCAAGTTCTTGATCACGAGCTGAATAGTAATAAGTCTCAATTCCAGTAGCGGATGAGCCTCCTGCATTATAGTGGATGCTAACGAATGCATCAGCTTCGCTTGCGTTGCTGATTTTTGTTCGGCCATCTAACGAAATGAAGGTGTCGTCAGAACGAGTAAATAGTACAGTACCACCTGCGCTTTCAACTTGTGCTGCTACTAATTTAGCTGTTCTTAGTGCTAGGTTCTTTTCAAGCTCGTCTTGACCAACGGCTCCTGGATCATGACCACCATGACCTGGATCAATAACAATTAACTTCTTTTCTAAACCTGAAGTTGGGTTTGTTACTTCACCTGGTGTTGAAGGTGCTTCAGTACTCGTTAGTCCTTTTGATACCCAAGCCGTTTGAGAACTAGAATATTGAATTTGAACCCAACCATTTGACTCAGCTACTTTATTAAATGACTCCCCGACTTGTGCTACGCGAAGAATGCTTGCACTTAAACTTGGCTGCGTACGTAGGTTAGCAGCTTTCGTAATTGTAACCTTTTCAGTTGGGTTGTTTGTTTCAGGCTGGTCAGAGCCTTCTTTTAAGTATTTGTTGGCAACCCAGCCAGTTTTACCGTCACTCGTTTTAATCTGCGACCAGTCTCCGTTTTCTTTAATCACGGTGACTTTAGCATTGCGCGGCAAGTTGGTAACGATGGAAGCTGAAGTGCTAGCGGCAGAACGAACGTTTAAAGAGCTAGCATTCACGGTCGCTTGTTTGGAAACAGACGTACCTTCATCTTTAGGTGCATCGGCTTTCACATAGGCTAAGTACTTGTTGGCAACCCAGCCAGTTTTACCGTTACTCGTTTTAATCTGTGACCAGTCCCCGTTTTCTTTAATCACGGTGACTTTGGCATTGCGCGGCAAGTTGGTAACGATGGAAGCTGAAGTGCTAGCGGCAGAGCGAACGTTTAAAGAGCTAGCATTCACGGTCGCTTGTTTGGAAACAGACGTACCTTCATC